>JAOAFP010000038.1 GCA_026416215.1 Negativicutes bacterium
CCGCCGGTGGATTTGCCGTCGGTCGTCAACCCCTGCTTTGCCGCCACACCCCCAGGGCCAACACCACCACCCCCTCAGCCAGCAGCACCAACTGCCAGGACAGCAGTCCTGCCACCAACGGAATAATCGCGACGGCATCGCTCTGCACCGCCCAGAGCAAAAATGCGACCAAAAACAGTAACACCAGCGAGCTGCCGGCCCTCATTACCCGCCGGCCCTGCGACGGCGTACGGCAGGCCCCGCACAGCCAGACCCGGCCGGCTGACATCAGAAAGTAAACCACAGCCGCCAGCCAGCCGGCGGCCAGCGACCACAACCACCGTTCGCCGCCCCACCACCAGCTTATCCCGCCGGCCACCGCTCCCCAGCCGATCATCAGCCGCAGGCCGGACTGGCAGAACCGCCAATAGCCAACCCGGACCTGGCCGGAGCGCCACAGCTGCCACAACATACCGCGCTGTTCAGGGACGGAAGCCGGTGATCCGCTTGTAGGCCGACCAGATCCCGCTCAGCACACCGAGGATTATACCAGCAACCACTCCCCATGGCGATGTTCCCAGCCAGGCATCGGCCATCTTCCCCAACACCAGGCCAACCACTGTGGTAGCCGCCAGATTGATCCCCAGCCCCAAAACCAGACCGGAGGCAGCCAGCCATTGTTTTTTGTCATCGCTCGCCATAGCGTCCGCCCGCCCCCGTGCCAACCAGACATCAATAAGGGTTAGTTCTATGTTGTAACCCATAATCCTGCCAGCTACACGGAAAATATTTCTCCCGGCGTCGCCCGGCAGCCAGCCCACCAGCAAATGGTGTCAATAATGCGGCCCGCTGCCCGTCCGTCGCCGTAAGGATTGACGGCCTGGGCCATCCGGCGGTAGAAGTGCTGATCGGTCAGCAGCCGTCGGCAGTCGGCATAAACCGCCGCCCGGTCAGTCCCGGTCATTTTCACCGTCCCGGCTGCCACCGCCTCCGGCCGCTCGGTGGTGTCGCGCAGCACCAGTACCGGCTTGCCCATGGCCGGCGCCTCCTCCTGGATGCCGCCGGAGTCGGTCAGCACTGCATAACAATGGCGCATTGCCCAGGCAAACGGCTGGTAATCCAGCGGTTCGCAGAAATGAACCCGTTCCACCCCGGCCAGCACGGCGTGGGCTGCCTGCCGGACAACCGGGTTTTTGTGAATCGGGAACAACACCGCCACATCGGCGAATTCCCGGCAGATATCGGCCAGTGCCAGGTAAACCTGATCGAGTTTCCCACCGAGGTTCTCCCGGCGGTGAGGGGTTACCAGCAGCACCCGCTGGCCCCGCCAGTCGATATCCGGCAGCCCGGTCGGCTGGTACGGCCGTTGACTGACCATCTGCAGGGCATCAATCACCGTGTTGCCGGTCACAAAGATCTTTTCGCCGTCGATTCCCTCCCTCAGCAAGTTGGCAGCAGCGGTTGCCGTCGGGGCAAAGTGCAGGTCGGCCAGCGCCGCCGTCAGACGGCGGTTCATCTCTTCCGGATAAGGGGAGTATTTGTTGCCGGTGCGCAGTCCGGCTTCGACGTGCCCGACGGGAATCTGCCGGTAAAAGGCTGCCAGCGCCGCCACGAAAGTGGTGGAGGTGTCCCCGTGGACCAGTACCAGATCGGGGGCGAAATCATCCAGCACCGCCGCCATCCCGGTCAGAACCCGGCAGGTAATATCCTGCAGGGTCTGCCCCTGGCTCATAATATCGAGGTCGTAATCGGCGGCAATACCGAACAGCTCCAGCACCTGATCGAGCATTTCCCGATGCTGGGCGGTGACTGCCAGCCTGGCCTGGAAAATATCGGGGTGCCGGCTGAGCCCGATCACCAGCGGTGCCATCTTGATTGCTTCCGGCCGGGTGCCGAATACGGTTAGAATCCTTTTTTTAGCCATCGTTCTCCTTCTTGTCCGTCCGTTCTTCGCCCTTGCCGTTGCGCCGGGGAATCATGCCAATTTTGACCGCCCCTGCCACCATCAGCAAAACCACCGCCATCAGAATGGCTACAGCCAAATCGCGATCAACGATGGTGGTAGCCAGGGCCGCCAACCCCAGCAGGGCACTGATCAGGTACATAACCAGCACGGTCTGGCGATGGCTCAGGCCAATCGCCAGCAGCCGGTGATGGAGGTGAAGCTTGTCCGGCTTGAAAATCGGCTGGCCGGTCAGTCGCCGGCGAATTATTGCCAGCGCCGTATCCGCCACCGGCACCCCCAGGGCCAGCAGCGGCACGATCAGGGCAATAGCCGCCACCCCCTTGGCGGTACCGTAAATTGAAGTCACCGCCAGCAAATAACCGAGAAACATGCTGCCGGTATCGCCCATAAAAATGCTGGCCGGGTTGAAATTGTAAAACAGAAAGCCAACGCAGGCCCCTGCCAGGGCTGCCGTCAGCACCGCCACCATATGGAAGTGGTAGGCCACCGCCACCGCCAGCACGGTCAGCGAGGCGATCGCGGTTATGCCGGCTGCCAGACCGTCCAGTCCATCGATCAGGTTGACGGTGTTGGTCAGCCCGACGATCCAGACCACGCTGACCGCCGCCGACAGCCAGCCGGGCAGAAAGATCATCCCGCCCCAGGGATTGCTGAATTCTTCGATCCTGATTCCGCTGGCCACCGGAACCAGAGCGGCGGCAATCTGCCCGACCAGCTTCACTCTGGCCGGCAGTGAATAGCGATCGTCCAACAGGCCCACCACCACCAGCAACAACCCTCCCGCCAGAATGGCCGCCAGCGACTGGCTGAAATAGAGGCTGTAGTTGACCGCCACCAAAAACCCGACAAATATCCCCACCCCGCCGATCCGGGCAACCGCCTCCCGGTGAACCTTGCGCTCGTCGGGCCGGTCGATGAAACCAAACCGCCCGGCAACCACCTTGACCAGCGGGGTAATCACCACCACCACTGCCAGTGCCGCCAGCATTGTTTGCCAATAGATCATTGCCAGTACCCTTTTGCCTTCAGTTTGGCGTGATGAGCAACGATGGCCTGCCCGACATCCACTTCAAACCGTTCGGACAGTATGTACATCATCGTTGCGCAGCACTGGGCGACATCCAACAGTTCCATCGCTGCCCCCATTTTGGCCTCGCGGCCGGCCAGCAGCGGCTGTTCCCCCGATGCTCCGCTGGCCTTGCCCAGATATTGACTGAGTTCGCCCATTTCCTCCTGTATTTTCAGCGCTGTCGAGGCCAGACTGACCCCATCAATGGTCAGCCGGGGGAATTTCAGACATTTCCCCTGGCCGGCAGCAAATACGCCACAGCTGCCCGGCGGTCCGGCCAGGTAACCCTTGTCCCGCAGCTTCCGGCAATGCCCGGCGAACAGGGCAGCCACATCCACCCCGTCCTGTTCCT
This sequence comes from Negativicutes bacterium, assembly GCA_026416215.1. Taxonomy (GTDB): domain Bacteria; phylum Bacillota; class Negativicutes; order SKW292; family SKW292; genus SKW292. The sequence continues at coordinate 3,367 of JAOAFP010000038.1, forward strand.
CCAACACGAAAATCATCGACACGCAGGTCTGTGCCACATCCAGCAGCTCGGCGGTCACGGCCGCCAGCTGCCCGCCGCCGGCCGGCACCGTCAGTCTGGATACCGCCCGGGCCAGTTCCCCGGCTTCCTCGACCAGCTTCAGCACCGTTGACCACAGCGTTGGCCGAAGATTATTCAGTTTGGGCAATTCAATCGCAATTTCTCCCATCATTCCGCCCGCTCGAACACCGAAGCCCTTTTCCCCTCACCAGCGTAGCGACGGACACAGATCGCCACCACCCGGCCATGTTGATCGGTCACCGCCTCCAGCCGGCTAAAAAACCCCGGCGGCTGACTGCCCGGCTCTAAATTGTACGCCGCCACCCCGCCATCGTCAACGCCGATAGCCAGCGGCACCCCCCGCGGACCCAGCTCGGCGGCCAGGCCGGAGCCCGTGCTGAACACCCGCAGCCGACCGTACACCGGGTTGGTGTAAGTACCAAGCCAGCGCAGATCGCTGAACGGGACCACCGTTCCAGCGGCCACCCGCTCAATTTCAGCCTGGATCTGGCCGGCCAGCCGGCGGGCGGCGGCGACTGCCTGCCCGACTATTTCCCGGCTCTGGCGGCTCCGGGCCTGCTGCTCATCCTCATCACCCTGTGGTTCGGGCCTGATAAAGTAGAGGCGGTAGAAAGTATCGACAACCTGGCGGGGCAGGGGGCTGGGCCCGAAGTTGCTCAACACCGCCACCCCGACCTTTCCCTGCGGCATAAAGCTGATCATGTGAGAAAAGCCGTAACCGTCGGCCGGTATGAAGTATTCGGTGTGAGGGGTGCGGAAATTGACCAGCCAGCCCTTGGCTGCGTAAATTGCTCCCTGTTGCCGATCGTGGCTGACCTCAATCATCGGCTGCCGCATGGTTTTCACCACTGACATCGGCAGACTGACTGCCGGCCGCCCGGCCGGCTGATCCCGGCCGGCTGTCAGCAAAATCTGCCAGCTCAGCCATTTCCCCAGATCAACAATTGTCCCGGCCATGCTGCCTGATGGTCCCAGTTCAGCCAGTTGCCTGAATGTCTCACTGGTCAGCGGTTGCCTGGCCGGTTTGCCATTTACAATCATCTCGCCGGCCGCCCAGCCGGACAACCCGGCCAGTTCCCGCAGATCGGCAGCTGTCGTCCTCATCTCCAACGGCTCCAGCAGGCGTCGCTGGCAGTACAGAGGCCAGCTCCCGCCAACCGCCCGTTCCAGCCCCCTGACCGCCGCCAGCCAGGCCACTGTCTGACGGGCATAGTTAAACCGCGGCAAATCGCTGCTGTCGATCAGAGCCAGACTGGCCAGAGCGTGCCGGCTGTCCCAACCCAGCTCGATCAGATCAGCCCCGGCCATTGCCGGCAGCCCGCTGCGATCTGACAGGAGATCGTCAAACCGCAGTTCGGTCCGGCTGTAATCGTCAGCCACAGCAAACTGCGGCCACAGCCTGACCATCCGCTCGTCCCAGTTCAGCCTGCCGTCGGCTACAGCCAGCCCGGCTCCGGCCACCAAAAAGCCCCGTCCAATGTCGAGCAGCGGGAACAGGGTCAAACTCGTCATTTCCTGGCCTTGCCCGGCATCGGCCCAACCAATCTCCCGCCGCACCACCACCCCGCTGGCGTCTACGGCCGTCACCGCCAGGCCCGGTGTCAGGCCCAGCTGGTTCACGGCCGCAAGGTACTGGTCGAAACTTTCAGCCAGCAGACGGTACTGACGGTCGTCGGCCGGCGGCGCCGGAGCACCCACCCCGTCCTGGCCGCCGGCCGCCCAGACCAACAGACAAAACACTGTCATTGACAGAAATTTCCTCATCCTATCCTCTTTCGCCGCAGCCGGAAAAACCGCACCCTTTTACCTGCCGCAATTATCATGATTTTTTTCCGTTACAGTCGCTTCCACCAGGCCTGATTGCCGCCAGCCCCCGGTTATTTCGTCCGGCCTTACCGATAATCCTGCCACCGGCCCGGCGGCAGGATTATTCTTCTCTTAAAGCGAATCGGAGGGCAGAAAACATCCAGGGGGGCAATGGTTTGGAAAAAGTTTATGTTTTTGACAGCACCCTGCGCGACGGGGCACAGGCCCAGGGTGTATCGTTCAGTGTCAGCGACAAGCTGAAAATATGCCGCAGGCTGGATATGGCCGGTGTTGACTACATTGAGGCCGGCAACCCCGGCTCCAATCCCAAGGACCTTGAGTTTTTTGCCCGGCTTGACGGTGAGCCGCCGTTCAGCCACGCCCGGCTAACTGCTTTCGGCAGTACCCGTCGGCCGGACTGCCGGGTGCAGGACGATACCAACGTGAAAGCCCTGACCTTTTCCTCAGCCCCGGTGATCGCCATATTCGGCAAAAGCTGGGACTTTCACGTCCGCAACATCATCCGCACCAGCGACCGGGAAAACCTGAGGATGATTGCCGACACGATCGAATACTTTAAGCTGCTGGGCAAGGAGGTCATATTCGACGCCGAACACTTTTTTAACGGTTACCGGTCCAACCCCGGCTACGCCCTGGACGTCCTTGCCGCAGCCATCCAGGCTGGCGCCGACTGGCTGGTGCTGTGTGAGACCAACGGCGGGATGTTGCCGCTCGAGGTATACGCTACGGTCAGTGCCGTCCGCGACCGCCTGCCCGACGCCCAGCTGGGCATTCATTGCCACAACGACTCCGGCAACGCCGTCGCCAACTCAATTGTTGCCGTTCAGGCCGGCTGCCGGCAGGTTCAGGGGGTGTTCACCGGCTTTGGCGAGCGATGTGGCAACGCCAGCCTGGCAGCGGTAATCGCCAACCTGCAGCTTAAACTGGGATTTACCTGCCTGCCCGATGCCAGCCTGCACGATCTGACCCCGACCTACCGCTATATATGCTCGATCGCCAATTTGCCGGTCAATGAGCGGGAGCCGTATGTCGGCAACTGTGCCTTTGCCCACAAGGGAGGCATGCACGTTGACGCCGTGATCAAGGACCCCCGGTCCTTCGAACACGTCGATCCCGAGTCGGTCGGCAACCAGCGGCGGATTCTGATGTCGGAAGTGGCCGGCCGATCCACCCTCCTGTCGGTCATGAACCGTATCGATCCGGCCATCGGCCGCGACCATCCGGCCACCCGGCAGGTGCTGGAAAAACTAAAACAGCTGGAGCATCAGGGTTACCAGTTTGAAGGGGCCGAACACAGCCTGGAACTGATTGCCCGTCGCGAGCTCGGCCTTTTTGAGCATTCCTTCCAGCTGGTGGACTACAAGGTCATCATCGAAAACAACCGGCATGAAACCGGCTGTACGGCCATTGCCTTCATCAAAATCCTGGTGGACGGGGTAATGGAGGAAGTGGTGGTGTCAGACGCCGTGGGCCCGGTCCACGCCCTCGATCGGGCCTTGCGCAAGGCTCTGCACCGTTTTTACGACGATATTTCCCGGATCACCCTCACCGACTATAAGGTCCGGGTTATCGACGGTGATATGGCCACCGCCGCCAAGGTCCGGGTAATTGTCGAATCCTCGGACGGGCGGCGCAGTTGGACGACCGTCGGCGTTTCGGACAATGTGATCGAAGCCAGCATAATCGCCTTGATCGACGCCGTGGAGTATGGGCTGATCGGTCAAAAACAAACCGCCTGACCGGGATCATTTCCCGGCCAGGCGGCCAGTACGCCGTTTACTGCCCTACTGCACAAATGTTATTGCAAATCCCTGGCTGTCCTCCTGACGGTAGGACGGGGGACGGGATACCCCGGACAGGTTGGCGGCCGCATACTTCTGCCTCACCCAGCCGGCTGCGTCCGCTTGCTTCAGATCGTCGGCAACGGGCACCCAGGCCAGACCATCCTTGTTGAAGTTGATCACATCGCCATCGTTGGTGACCACCACTCCGTTGGCCACTGCCGTCCCGTCGGCGGTGGCCAGCCTGATCTGAACCCGTTCGCGACTCAGCTGCACCTTGGCCCGGAACGGAAACCCGCAGTTGAAGTCGTCAACGTACAGCCCCGGCTGGTTGATCGCCTTTTGGCGACCGCGAAAATCGCTGTAAGTCACATCAAGGTTCCATTGTTGCCCGGTGTTGGTGGTAAACTGCAGCATCAGCACCCCCGATCCGTCGGCACCGGCCGGTGAACTTGCCATCTCCTGGCCGCTGTCGCGATCGATCAGGTGATAGGTGCCGACGTTGGGTAGCGGCTGCCAGCCGCCGGCCATTTCCGCCTGCACGTCAATCCTGACCATAACGGTCTGCACCGGCCGGAACAGGGCACCAGCCGTGCCGGTTGCGGCAACCGCCACCGCCACCATGACCAGCGCCATAACCAAAGCCATCTTCCTCATTTCCAATTCCTCCCCATTATTGTTTTTACATCACCCTGTGCCTGTAGGCCGGCAGTTTCTGCCGGATGTCCGCCAGATAGCCAAAGTCAATATCAGCCGCCGCCACTCCCGGCCCGCTCTCCACCACCGCCCGGATCTCTCCCCACGGGTCAACGATCATGCTCTGCCCCCAGGTTCGCCGGCCGTTGGCATGCTGTCCTCCCTGACCGGCGGCCACCAGCCAGCACTGATTTTCCACCGCCCGGGCCCGAAGCAGCAACTGCCAGTGCGCCTGACCGGTCTCAAAGGTGAACGCCGCCGCGCAGACGATAAGTTCCGGGAAACTCATCGCCCGGAAAAACTCGGGGAAGCGCAGATCGTAGCAGACCGACAGCCCCATCCGCCCCCAGGGGGCAAACACCAGCTCCGTCCAGTCGCCCGGCTCGATGTACCGTCCCTCGTTGTAAGATTCGCGTCCCTTGCTGTAGCTGAACAGGTGGACCTTGTCGTAACGACCCAGCAAGCTGCCGTCCGGGGCAAACACCAGCATCGAATTGCGAAATTTATGGTGATCATCAGCACACAAAGGAATTGTGCCCCCGACCAGGCATACCTGGTGACGCTGGGCCAGCGACCGGAGAAAAAACTGCAGCCGCCCGTTGCCGAACGCCTCGCGGTGCAGCAAAATATCGCCGGCCCGCTCGCCGATAAACGGCCAGTATTCCGGCAGCACCACCAGCTGCGCTCCCCGGGCTGCCGCCTCCGCCACCAGCTGCTCGGCCACCGCCATATTTTCGTCCAGATCGCTGCCGCTCGCCATCTGGACGGCCGCTGCCCGCAGCTTTGCCGTCGCTGGTTGCACGACACCGGCCTCCTGGTATAAACTTCGCTGTAACGGGGCGGAGGTTATTCACCCCCTCCCGTCGTATCCACCAGATATTAAACTAAATTGCCCGAAAAAATGCAACATCATCAACGAAGGAGCAGTCAAAATGCACGACGTACTGGTAATAGGCGTGGCCGGCGGGACGGCCTCCGGCAAAACCACCGTGGTGGAAAAAATAATGGAGAGATTTTCCCGCGACATCGCCCTGCTGGAGCTGGACAGCTATTACGCCGATCTCTCCCACCTTCCCTACGACCAGCGGGTGCAAATCAACTTCGACCACCCGTCCTCCCTCGACATCGCCACCCTGATCGATCACATCGGCCGACTGAAAGCCGGTCAGCCGGTAGCCAAGCCGGTTTACGACTTCGCCGCCTATACCCGCAGCGGCCAGACATCCACCATCCAGCCCGCCCGGCTGATTCTGGTCGAAGGGATCCTGATCTTTGCCGTTCCGGAGCTGCGAAGCCAGTTCGACATTAAAGTCTTTGTCGACACCGCCGCCGACATCCGGCTGATGCGCCGGATCAGGCGCGATATCGCCGAACGCGGCCGAACCCTGGAGAGCGTGGAAAAACAGTATTTCGCAACCGTTCGCCCGATGCACGAGCAATTCGTCGAACCATCAAAACAGTATGCCGACATAATCATCCCCCGCGGCGGGGAAAACCGGGTGGCCATCGATATGCTGACCGCCAAAATCGCCAGCCTGCTGCCGGGATGAACAACCGCCCTGCCGGTCGGCACCGGAACCGGACGGACCCAGGCATCCGCCACCCGGCCACGCCTCTTTCAAATCTGGATCAGCACCTGTTCGTTGGTCGCCTGTTTCAGTTGTCCCGCCCGCGTGCTTCTCTTTAAGCGGGTTCAGCAGTATTTGCAATCGACAGCGTCAATGGCGCTGTCGATTTTTTCGGCCAAAAACCGGCCGAACTGCCGGTCGCAACCGGTGATGTGGGACAGATACCATTCACCGATGAACTTTACCACCCGGTAAACGCCCGGCGACCGGCGGCTGGCCGCCTGCTCGTGCCACTGCAGCAGCGTGGCGATCAGCCGCTCGTGTTCGGCGATATGGCTGACCAACTGCGGCTGCGGGTAACCGTAACGGCGCATATATCCCTCTTCGCTTATGAAATGAGCCTGCATGCGGTCGATCAGCCGGAACAGCTGTTCTTCCATCCCAGCCCGGTTTTCCCAAGCCGCCGTGTATATGTCCGCCAACAATTCAAACAGCCGCTGGTGTTCCTCGTCCAGCTTCGCCACCCCTACGCTGTAGTTTTTCTTCCATTCCAGCACCATGCCACCGCCTTCCCCGGCCGGCCAGTCACTTTACCGGGCTGGCTGATCGCCCCCGGGTTCTTCCTGCCAGCCACCGGCTCCGCAGCCGGTGGCAGTAAACGTAGAATATCGGGGTGATGTACAACGTCAGCAGCTGGGAAAAGACCAATCCGCCCGCTACCGCAATCCCCATTGGCTGCCGGGAATCCCCGCCCGCCCCCAGTCCCAGGGCAATCGGCACCGAACCCAGAATCGCTGCCAGCGAAGTCATCAGGATCGGCCGAAACCTGACCATGCAGGCATTATGGATGGCCCGCTCCGGATCTTCCTCCCCCTCCCGCTGGTTTTCCAGGGCAAAATCCACCATCATAATCCCGTTTTTCATTACCAGCCCGACCAGCATCACTACCCCGATCATCGCGTAAATGTTCAGCTCCTTGCCAAAGACGAACAGGCTGAACAACGCCCCGAACACTGCCAGCGGCAACGCGGTCAGGATGGTCAGGGGATGGATGAAACTCTCGTAAAGTATCCCCAGCACCACATAAATAACGAACACTGTCACCACAAACAGGAACAGCAGGTTAAAAAACGCCGACTGCCCGGCCTCGGCGTTGCCTTCGAACTTGTAGCTCACCGTGTCGGGCAGCACCTGTTTGGCCAGCCGCTCAATATCCTTCATCGCCGTTTCCAGTGCCACTCCCGGCCGGGGATTGAAACTGATCGTGGCGGAGGGAATCTGCCCTGAATGGTTGACGGTCAGCGGCATCTGCTCCCGGCGGATGGTGGCGATGGTGTTGAGCGGCACCAGCCTGCCGCCGCTTCCCGGCACGTAGATTTGATCAAGGTCGCGGTCATCGCTGGCAAACTTGCTGTCGAACTCGATATAGACGTCATAAGTGTTGGTCGAACCGTAGATGGTTGCGGCCGAACGACTGCCGAACGCCGAATAAAATGCCGTTTCGATATCGCTGACGTTCACCCCCAGCCGGTAAGCCTTTTCCCGGTTGATGGACACTGCCAGCTTGGGTTTGGTTAGTTTCAGGTCAGAATCGACATCGGTCACGGTCGGCAACTGGCGAAGCTTCTGCTCGAACTGCACCGCATTGGTTTTCAGGGTTTGAAAATCGGCGCTGACCAGGGTGAAAATCCCTTTGGCAAAAGTCTGGCGGCCGCCCATCTGAATGGGCGGCGGGTTGAAGGCAAACGCCTGGATGCCCGGCACACTGTTCAACGGACCGCGCATGTAATCGATAATCTCATCCACCGACTGGTGGCGCTGGGCGCGATCCTTCAGCACCGCGATCATAAACCCGCCGCTGGTGTCGGGGTATCCGGCCACGGCAAACATCGCCCGGGTGTTGGGGTCAGACTGCACCATCCGGTTGATTTCCAGCTGGTGGGCAGCGGTGTAGCTATCGGACGAGCGGTCGGCGGTGGTGGTCTTCACCATATAGAAATTGGTATCCTCGCTGGGGATGAACCCGGCGTGCAAAAGCATAAACAGCACCACCGTGCCGCCGGTCAGACAGACAATAACCGCCACTGCTGCCAGCTTGTGCCGCAACACCCACCACAGGCTGCGCCGGTAAAAAGCCTGGCCGGCGGCAAGCGCCCGCTCGGCCCGGCCAAACAGCCAGTTGCTGCCGTGTCCGGCCGACGGACGCAAAATCCTGGCGCACATCATCGGGGTCAGCGTCAGCGAAATAAACCCCGACAGCAGGATGGCCACGGCAATGGTCACCGCAAACTCGCGGAACAACGCCCCGATGATCCCGCCCATGAACAGAATCGGCACGAACACCACTGCCAGCGATAGGGTCATTGAAACAATGGTCGCCCCGATCTCCTTCGAGCCGGACAAAGCAGCCTGCTCAGCCGTCTCGCCCAGCTGTTCCATCCGCCGGACAATGTTCTCCATCATCACGATCGCGTCGTCCACCACAAATCCCACCGACAGGACCATGGCCATCATCGACAGGTTGTTCAGGGAGAAGCCGCTCAGGGCCATAACCGCAAAGGTTGCCACCAGCGACAGCGGCACCGCCACCGCCGGAATGATCGTCGGGGTAAAAGCCCGGAGGAACAGAAGGACCACCAGTACCACCACGGCAATCGTCAGCAGCAGGGTCAGTTGCACATCGGTAATCGACTGGCGGATGAACATCGACTGATCGTAGACCGGGATGATCTTGACCGCCGCCGGCAGCTGAGCCCGCAATTCCGGCAGCTTCTGCCGGACGGCATCGGCAATTTTCACCGCGTTGGCCCCCGGTTGCTTGCTTACCGCCATCACGATCGCGTCGTACTGCTTGCCCTCGGCCCACACCCATAGCCTCAAGTGCTCGTAATCAATTCCGTCATAGGCCGTCCCGACATCGCTCAGGTGTACCGGCCGCCCGTCCACCGTGGCGATGATCAGATCGTTGTAGCCGGCAGCGTTGGTCAGCTGTCCTTGTGCATCAATGGTCAGGGTCTCGTAGTCGCCGTACAGGGTCCCGCTGGGCAGGACCACGCTGCCCCGCCCCACCGCCGCCGCCACCTGATCAATGGTCAAATTTTTTGCCTGCAGCCGGCGGGGATCGATCTTGATCCGGACGGCGTACTTCTGCGGTCCCAGCACCTCCACCTTCGACACGCCGCTGATGGTGGACAGGTAATTGCTGATAAAGGTCTCGCCGTAGTCCTGCACCTTTGACAGCTTCATGCTGTCGGAAGTCAGGGCAAAATACATAATCGGCTGCTCGGCCGGGTTGTACTTGTGGTAGGACGGCGGCGTGGTCATGGCTGACGGCAGGTTCCCCTGGGCGGAGGCAATGGCCGTATTGACGTCCTGCGCCGCCGCGTCGATATCGCGGCCGAAGTCAAACGACAGGGTGATGGTGGTCATACCCTCGCTGCTACGGGAAAACATGCTCTGCAGCCCGTCGATTTTGGTGAACTCCTTCTCCAGCGGCATGGCCACGGTGGTGGCCATGGTTTCGGCGCTGGCCCCGGCCAGGGTGGCGTTTACCTGAATAACCGGGTAGTCCACGCTGGGCAAATCGTTGATTGGCAATTGCCGGTAGCCGACAACCCCAAACACGGCAATGGCCAGCATCACCAGGGTGGTCATCACCGGCCGGCGAATCCAGAGGGCAGAAATACTCATAGTCCTTCCCGCACCGGCTCCCTGATCTCCACCGCCGCCCCTTCGGTCAGGTTGAGCTGTCCGTCGGTCACCACCGTTTCCCCCGGTTCCACCCCGCGTTTCAGCACGATCTCTGAACCAACCCTGCGGTCGACCTCTACCAGCCGGCGGCTAACCGTCATTGCGGTCAAATCGACGACAAACACGTAATCGCCATCCTGCCCCTGTTCGACTGCTTCCGCCGGCACGACCACCGCCCCTGGCTGCTCGTCGAGGATCACCCGGACCGCCGCGTAGCTGCCCGGCCACAGCACCCGTCCGGCATTGGCGAACTGCGCCTTCATCTTCACCGTCCCGCTGGCAGCGTCCACTGTATTATCGATAAAAACCAGCTCACCGGTCTCCTGCCCGCCGCCGTCCGGCACCGTCACCTCCACCGGCAGCCGGCCTCTGGCCTGCCATTGGTTCCTGATAACCGGCAAATCCTTTTCGGCTACGGTAAAAGA
>JAOAFP010000039.1 GCA_026416215.1 Negativicutes bacterium
AAGCCCGGGAGATGCGGGCAGTGCATGGTCGGCATATTATCCCTGTGCCCAACATCGAGCTGAAAAAACAGTCGTTCGGCTATTACGTGCTGGGGAAGATTGAGGACATGGTCAGATGGCGGACCCGCAGGAGGAAAGATGATGCAGCGGAAAAATCGGTAGTCCGGCCGGCTTTCAGTTATTACGGCAAACTGGATATTACCGACAGTGCCATTGAGGATATGGTCAGACAAATTGTCGAAAACGAAAGTGACGGCTGGCAGCTGCTGCGGGTGCAGGTCCATAATGCCAAGTCGGAGGAGAAGAGCCTGAAGATCAATGTCGATCTGGCCAGTGTTGCCGGCCGGAGGCTCGATCTTGCGGCCGGCGAACTGCAGCTGTCGCTCAAGGACCGGCTGGAATTTATGACCGGCATGATTGTCAATGCCGTAAACGCGCGGATCGTCAGAATATTGACGGCAAAAGAATGAACTATGGCAGAAAAGTACTTTTTCATCGAAACATTTGGCTGTCAGATGAACGAGCACGACTCGGAAATGCTGGCCGGAGCCCTGACAGCGGCTGGCTGGGACGAGACCAGTTGCCCGGAACAGGCTGACCTGTTGCTGGTCAACACCTGTTGTGTCCGCGATAGTGCCGAAAAGAAAATCTACGGGAAGCTGGGCGAATACAAGAGATACAAACGCTGCCGGCCCGGAATGGTGATTGCGGTTGCAGGCTGCCTGGCCGGCAAGGAAGGGGACCGGTTGTTGGCCAGGTTTGATTTTGTCGACTTGGTGATAACCAACGAAAATGCTGAAAAACTGCCGGCCCTGGCCGAGGAGGCCGCCGTCCGGCGGCGACGGCGGGCGGAGGTGGCCGGGCGGCCGTTTGCCGAGTCTCCACTTGCCAGACGCCGGCGGTCCAATGTCACAGCCTGGGTGGCGATCAGCCGGGGCTGTGACAATTTCTGCTCGTACTGCATTGTACCTTATGTACGCGGGCGGGAAGTCAGCCGGCGAATTGACAGTGTCGTCAGTGAAATCGCCAGTCTGGTGGCTGGAGGAATCAGGGAAGTGACTCTGCTCGGGCAGAACGTTAACTCTTTCGGCCGGGATAACGGTGAAACCTTTGGTCAGTTGTTAACTGCAATCGAGGAACGGACGTCTCTGCAACGTCTCCGGTTCATGACTTCGCATCCCCGTGACTTTTCCCCGGATATAATTGATCGGCTGGCCGCCAGCTCAATAGCCGGCCGGCATATCCACCTGCCGGTTCAGGCCGGCAGCGACCGGATTCTGGCAGCGATGAACCGCGGCTATACCGTCGCACACTACGAAGCCATAATTGGGCGAATACGGGAAAAATTGCCCGGATTCGCTGTTACCACCGACATAATCGTCGGTTTTCCCGGTGAAAGCGAGGAGGATTTTGCCGCTACCCTGGCGCTGGTGGAGCGGTTGCGGTTTGATGCCGCCTTTACCTTTCTCTACTCTCCCCGCAGCCGGACACCGGCGGCCAGCCGCCCCGATCAGATTGATCCGGCTACCAGGAAAGAGCGTCTTAACCGGCTGATGGCAATACAGAACCGGATCGCCGATGAAATTAACCGGACTTACGTCGGAAAAACCGTCGAAGTGCTGGTGGAAAAAACCGTCAAAAAAAACCGTTTGACATGGCAGGGACGGTGTTCAGAAAACAAACTGGTGTTCTGGGACGGCTGTCACTTTTGGCCAGATGGTGAATTTGTGACGGTCAGGGTGACGTCAGCCAAAACCTGGCAACTGAGCGGTGTGGTAATCGGCAATGGCTAAACCAAGATATACACCGATGATCGAACAGTACCTGCGGATCAAGGAGCAATACTCGGATTGCCTGCTGTTTTTCCGGCTGGGAGATTTCTATGAGATGTTCTTCTCCGATGCCCAGCTGGCGGCACGGGAGCTGGAGATAACCCTTACCGGGAGGGACGGTGGGGTCGGTCAGCGGATACCTATGTGCGGGGTCCCATATCATGCGGCTGACGGCTATATCGGCAAGCTGATCGGTCGCGGTTACAAGGTGGCTATTTGTGAACAGGTGGAAGACCCGGCCTCAGCCAAGGGAATAGTCCGTCGGGAGGTGGTGCGGGTCGTAACCCCCGGCACGGTGGTGGATGCGGCTATGCTACCTGCTGGCAGCGCCAACAACATCGTGGTGTTGTCCTGCCACTCCGGCCAGTGGATTTTACTGAGCGGCGACGTTTCGGTGGGCGAGCTGTGGTGGACGGCGGTGGCCAAGGACGCCCCGCCGTTTGAAGTATTTTCGCTGATCTACCATTTTCGCCCGGCGGAAATCCTGCTGGCTGGCGGAGTGGAGCTGCCCGGTGAGGTCGATGGGCTGCTGAGGTGTTATCTGCCGGCCTGCATGATCAGCGGCGGGAGCGGAATAGATCCATCCCCGGGGAAGGAATGGCGGAAACAAAATTTCCCCTGGCTGGACGACTTGCGACTAACTGCGGCGATCGACTGTCTTCTGGCCTATGTCAGTCAGACCCTGAGAGGAAATCTTGGTCATATCAACCGGCTGGTGGCCTATGATCCGGCCCAGTACCTGCTTATTGACGCCAATTCCAGGCGCAATCTGGAAATATCGGTAAATCTGCGCGACAGTGGCAGCAGGGACACCCTGTTTTCCGTGGTTAACCGAACCCGGACCGCAATGGGAAGTCGACAGTTGCGAACCTGGCTGGAGTTTCCGCTCAGCCAGCCGACGGCCATCAGCCAACGATGGCAGGCCGTGGGGGAATTGCTGGCCGAGCGGCAGATCCGTTCAGCGATACAGGCGCAGCTGACCAAAGTCTATGATTTTGCCCGGATTCTGTCTCGGGCCGAGACTGGCAATGCCAATGCCCGCGATCTAGTGGCGCTAGCCGGGTCGCTGTCGGTTGTCCCGGTCATAAAGGAAATGTTGGCCGACCGGGAGGCCGGCCTGCTTGCCCAGATCGTCAATGACCTTATTCCCCACCAGCAGTTAGTGGCGGAGCTGCAGGAGGCGCTGGTAGACAATCCGCCGCTGTCGATTCGGGAAGGACAGATGATCCGCGACGGCTACGACCGGACACTCGATGAGTGGCGATCGGTGGCTCAGACCGGTCAGGACTGGTTGGTCAGTTATGAGCGGGAATTACGTGGTCAGTACGGGATAAAATCGCTCAAAGTGGGTTACAACCGAGTGTTCGGTTATTACATTGAGGTCACCAACCCCAATCTCGACCTGGTACCGGCTTCATTTGTCCGCAGGCAGACTTTGGCCAATGCTGAGCGGTTCATCACCCCCGAGCTAAAGGATTACGAAACCAGGGTGCTGGGGGCGGGTCAACAGATAAACATCCGCGAGTACAATCTATTCATGCGGCTGGTCGGTCTGGTCAGGGAGGAGCTGTCCTCACTGCAGCAGGTGGCAAGGGCACTGGCTACGATCGACTGCCTGTGCAGTCTGGCAGAGGTGGCCGGTGAAAAAAACTATTGCCGGCCTGAATTCAATCAGACTGGGGAAATCAGGATCCGTGAAGGTCGCCACCCGGTGGTGGAGAGTATATTGCCGGCTGGAGAGTTTGTTCCCAACGATACCCTGCTCAATCATGACAACAGCCAGTTTATGCTGATCACCGGTCCGAACATGGGTGGAAAATCCACCTACATGCGTCAGGTGGCGCTAATCGTAATTCTGGCTCAGTGCGGTAGTTTTGTACCGGCGACGTCTGCTTCCCTCACCCCGGTTGATCGGATATTTACCAGAGTGGGGGCGGGTGATGATCTGACCGCCGGTCAGAGTACATTTATGAGCGAAATGAGCGAGGTGGCAAGCATTCTTCATAACGCCACCCCACGCAGTCTGATCATTTTTGACGAAATAGGCCGCGGTACAAGTACCTACGATGGCATGAGCATTGCCCGGGCAGTGGTGGAATACGTCGTCGGCCGGCTTAGATCGAAAACCATGTTTGCCACCCACTACCATGAGCTGACCGAACTGGCAGAATACCTGCCCGGAGTTCGCAACTGCACGGTGGCAGTAAGCGAAACGGCCGGGCGGGTGGTGTTTCTCAAGCGGATAATTGATGGCAAGGCCGACAAAAGCTACGGAATTCACGTAGCCGAACTGGCAGGTCTGCCGGTCTGGGTTATCCGCCGGGCCGAAGAAATTTTGCAGACCATCGAGCGGACAGCTGGACCGGCTGCAGACCTGCCGGCGCTAGAAGGTCAGGATGAGCCGGGCAACCGGAGGGAATGTGGCGATCCGATCACCGAGATTGCCGAACGGCTGGCAGGGGTTGATATCAATGATCTCACTCCGCTCCAGGCCCTGTTGATTCTGTCTGAGCTGGCGGAACTTGCTGTCAGGGGGAGGCGGTCGTGAGCGACTGCCTGATCAGGATACTCGACGATGCCACGGTCGATAAAATCGCCGCCGGCGAGGTGGTGGAAAGGCCGGCGTCGGTGGTCAAGGAACTGGTGGAAAACTCACTGGATGCCGGGGCGAAAAATATTGTTGTCGAGGTGTCGGACGGGGGAAGACAGATCAGGGTGATCGATGACGGGCAGGGGATGAGTGCCACTGATGCCCAGCTGGCGATTAAGCGGCATGCCACCAGCAAAATCGCAACGGTCGAAGATCTGCTCTCCCTTTTTAGCATGGGATTTCGCGGCGAGGCTCTGCCCAGCATTGCTGCGGTGAGCCGGTTCACCCTGCTGACCCGGCGGCGGGAGGATGAGTACGGCTACCGGCTTGAAGTAGATTTCGGCCGGGTGAAGGGAGGACAGCCGACCGGACTGGCGGTCGGTACGGTTGTCGAGGTTGATGATTTGTTCGGCAACGTTCCGGCCCGAAAAAAGTTCCTTCGCACCGACCGCACCGAAATTGCCAACATCAGCGAAACGGTCTGCAAACTGGCCCTGGCTAACAGCGAGGTAGGCTTCCGGCTCAGCAACAACGGCCGGTTGCTGCTGGCCACTGCCGGCGATGGTGATTTGCTGGCGCTGATGGCCGACATTTACGGGCTCGACGATCCCGGGCAACTGCTCGCCGTGGGCCTGTATGAGGAGGGGCTGGCGATCGACGGCTGGGTGGGAAAACCGGCGTTGCTCAAATCCACCCGGCGCTGGCAAACCCTCGCCGTTAACCGCCGGGTGGTACAGAGTAGAGTGGTTAGCAAGGCGATTGACAACGCCTATCATTCGCTTTTGCCGCGAAGTGGCTATCCGCTGTCAGTGCTGCGGATAACCGTCGAACCGTCGGCGGTAGACGTCAATGTTCATCCCCAGAAATGCGAAGTTAAATTTGCCGATGAGCAGAAGGTATATCGGGCAGTATACCGGGCACTGATCGACAAAATCGCCAGACCGGGGACTATGAACCGCGACCCGGTTTACCGGAGCGTGGTAGGCGGACGGATTGAGGTCGACGGCTGCGATCAGCGGCTGATTGAGGCGATCGTGGACAGCTTTGTCCCCGGAGAGACCGGGCCAGCTTCCGGCCGGCCGCAGGACGGTGACACGGGGCTGTTCGCCGAACCGTCGGCTGCTTACGGTGAAGCTTTCGGCCTTGAACAGAATGACTGCAGGGTGGTGGGAGCGGCGTTTGACTCCTACATAATTGCCACCAAGGGGGAAGAACTGTTGATTATTGATCAGCACGCTGCCCATGAGCGGATTTATTACGACCGGCTTTACTACGAGTCATCAGACCCGCCGTGCCAGATGCTGGTCTGGCCCCGCCTGGTCCGGCTTATGCCCGGGCACTGCCAAATACTTGAACGGCATAACAACGAACTGTCAAGGCTGGGGTGGCGGCTGACCGTGCGTGGCCGGGATACTGTAAGTCTGGAGGGGATTCCGGCTGACCTGTCGCCGGATGAGGCCGAAATGTTGCTGAAAGAATTGGCTGAGCAGCATGGATTTGGTGACAGGCGGGACGGGGCGGGGGAAATACGGCACCGGCTTGCCCAGAAACTGGCCTGTTGTTACGCGGTGAAGGCCGGTCAGAGCCTGACCGGTGCCGCCCGGCAGAAACTATTGGAGAATTTGTTTGCCACCCGTTTGCCTTACACCTGTCCCCACGGCCGGCCGATTATTATCAGTTACAGCCGGCGCGAGTTGGCGAAAATGTTTAAGCGGCAGTGAGGAGAGGTAAAGGGTGGGTGGTTTTCTGGTGACCTGTGCCCGCAATGAGCGGCCGGCCCTGCGGATTCAGGCGCAGGAGTTTGCCCGGCAGTTTGCCCTGCCGTTTATCGAACGGCAACGGCGGTCGATGGCCGAACTGGAAAACCAGTACGGTACAGGGCGGCTAATTGTGATGACTGGCGACGGGCCTCGTCTGGTCTGTAACGGCCAGACACTGTTTTTTCACCTCAATCTCGCCGGGCTCAGGATCGCCGGACTGCAGCGCGGCGGTGATGACAAGATGGTCAGTGCCCTCAGACTTGAGCCGGGGATGACGGTGTGTGACTGTACCCTCGGGCTGGCAGCCGATGCAGCGGTGATGGCATTTGCTGTCGGGCCGGGCGGCCGGGTAGTTGGGATTGAGAAGTCGTTTGCGATTTATATGTTTGCTGCCTGGGGCTGCAGAAATTTCTCGGCCGCTGCCCCCGAGGTTGTGGCAGCTCTACGTCGGATTGAAGTTATGGCCGGTGATCTCCGCCATTTTTTGGTCAGCTCCCCGGACAACAGTTTTGATGCGGTTTATTTCGACCCGATGTACCAGAAACCGGTGGTGGCAAGTGCAGGTTTGGCCGGTCTGAGACCGTTTGCCGAACATAGACCGCTGTCGGTTGCCGATCTGGATCATGGGGTAAGGGTAGCCGTACGGCGGGTGGTGGTTAAATTTCGCAGTCAGGAAGATCTGCCACCATGGAAATATAGCCGGGTGATCGGTTCAAGGTATAGCAACGTGAATTTTGCGGTGATTGAAAAATGAGACTGATCAGGAAAGGCGCGCAGTCGTTCTGGTTGGGCCGGGAACGGGCGGCCGCTGCTGTGCTGATTCTGCACGGACTGACCGGTTCACCGGCCGAAATGCGTCCGCTGGCTGAATTTTTGTACCAGCAGGGGATGAGTGTACTCGTTCCGCGTTTGCCCGGACATGGCACTGAGGCCGAAGATTTGCGCCGGACCGGCCTGCGGCAGGTTTTGGCGGCTGTGGAAGACAGCTGGCAGCTGATTGGGGCCACTGGTACAACCCGGCTGGTGGTGGGGCAGTCGCTGGGTGGGTTGCTGGCGTTGTGGCTGGCGGCGGCTGAGTGCCCGTCCGGTCTGGCAGTAGTCAACACGCCGATTTTCCTGTACGACCGGCGGATCAGGTATTTGTCGGTGCTGCGGCTGTTTCGCTCCTGGCAACGGAAAAAGCCGCCGCGCGACTATGGGGAGGAAATGTCCAGGTACGTCAACGCTTACGACCGGATTCCCCTGGCCAGTGTGGCCTGGATGCTCAAACTGCGCGACGAGGTATGCCGGCTGTTGCCGGCGATAAACTGTCCCACGGCGATTTTTCAGTCGCGTCACGAAAAAACTGTCAGACCGGAAAGTGCCGAGTACATAGCAGCTCATATTTCGTCCCGGCACAAGCCGGTTATATGGCTGGACCGATCCGGACATCTGGCCACCTTGGACTGCGACCACGAACTTCTCTACCGGCACCTGGCTGGGCAGCTGCGACAAATGTCCGGTCTGGCCGATCCCGGACCGGTGTCCGATCTTTATGCGGGTCTGAAATCAAGGAGGAACTGCCAATGAACGAACAGGACTTTAGCAGCCGGTTTTTCGTCAATGAACATTGCTCGATACTGGGTGCGGCCATAGATATTACCGTGCAGGAATGCCTGTGGGTTCTACTGGAACGTCTTGCCAGGGAAAGGCGGAATCACCTGGTGCGCTGTCAGCTGTTCGGGGAAATGATGCTGGAGGCCATTCAGCGCCAGGGTAAGTACCGGAAGATGATCAGCGAGGAGTACAAGGCGATGGCGCTGGCCGCCATACCGTTGCACGACATTGGTAAGGTACTGGTTAGCGAGGCTATCCTGTTTAAACAGGAAAAACTGACTGAAAGCGAATATCAGGTGGCCAAGGAACACGTTTGTCTGGGCCGTGATTTGATAAAAAAAGTCGCCGGCAATATCGGCGACAGTGAGTTATCCAAAGTAATTGAGGATGTTGTTGCCTACCATCACGAGCGATGGGACGGACGGGGATATCCCGAAGGATTGGCCGGTGAGGACATCCCGCTGGCAGCCCGGCTTATGGCCATCATCGACACCTATGACAGTATGACCGCCCGTCGCGGCCCGGCCGACGTCTTTGCCCACGAGGAGGCCGTAACCATCATCGAGACAGCGGCCGGTGCCCTGTTCGATCCGGAGATGGTCAGGACTTTTGCCGCGCTCAGCGGGCATTTCCGTGAGATATCCATCCAGTACGCCGACTGACAGGCGATTCAGAAGCTGACTAAGCTCATGGCTTCTCGAACCTCGGCCATGGTTGCTACGGCCACTGATCGGGCCCGGCCGGTGCCAGCAGCGAGAATTTCCCTCACCTCGCGGCCACGGCTGGCGTAGTGGTCCCGCCGTTCGCGGATGGGGTCAAGCAGGGCATTAATCTTATCGGCCAGGCGGCGTTTGCAGTCGCTGCAGCCGATGCCGGCCGTCCGGCAGTTTTCGCTTATTTCCTCGATTTCTTCCCGGTTGAAGGCTTGGTGATAGCCAAAGACCGTGCATATATCCGGATGTCCCGGGTCATGCCGGCGGATTCGGGCTGGGTCGGTGACGGCGGTCTTTATTTTGCTGGTCACCGTTTCTGGCGGATCACTAAGGTAGATGCAGTTGTCCAGCGATTTTGACATCTTGGCCCTGCCGTCCAGTCCGGCCAGTTTTGTCACCGGGCTCAGCAAAGCCTGGGGTTCGACCAGAACCGGCCGGTAGAGATCGTTGAACCGGCGGGCGATCCGCCGGGCCTGTTCGATATGGGGCAGCTGATCTGCCCCCACCGGCACCCAGTGGGCTTTGAAAATGGTGATATCAGCAGCCTGGCTTACCGGATAGCCGAGAAAGCCGTAGTAAAGATCTTTCAGCCCCTTTTCCTCAATCTCCTGTTTTGTGGTCGGGTTGTGGCGAAGCGAGCTCACGGTTACGAACATAGAGAAAAAAATCGTCAGTTCAGCAATTTCCGGGATCATCGACTGGAGCAAAATGGTGGAAACTCCAGGATCGATCCCGACGGCCAGATAATCAAGCATAACCTCGCCGATGTGCTCGCGGAGGGCCCCCGGATTGTCAAAGTGGGTGGTCATGGCCTGGACATCAGCGATCATTATGAAGGTTTCATACTGATGCTGCAGTTTCACCCGGGTCTCAAGGCTGCCCACGTAATGGCCGAGGTGGAGGCGGCCGGTGGGCCGGTCGCCAGTCAGAATTCGCTGTTTCATCATCAATTACCGCCTGCTGGTTTTGGTTTGGTTAAGCGCCTTGTAATATTATACTTTGGCCGGCGGCATGTCAATTTGGCTTCTGGCCGGCCACGACCAACGACGGTGGGTGTATTGACAACGTGCGTTATGGCTGTTATTGCCGGCCATGCCGGAAAAATGTGCCCGTCCGCACGGGACAACAGACCGGAAAAGAAAGAGAGGAAGGAAAAATGAAGTTCCCCCATGACTTTTTGTTCGGGGCGGCCACGGCCGCTTATCAGGTGGAAGGAGGCTGGAATGAAGACGGCAAGGGCTTGTCTAACTGGGATGTGTTCTCCAAGCTGCCGGGCAAGACCTACAATGGCACCAACGGCGATATCGCCGTGGACCATTATCACCGTTACGCCGAGGATATTGCCCTGATGGCCGGCATGGGCCTGCAGTCCTACCGGTTTTCCATTGCCTGGACCCGGATTTTGCCGCAGGGCAGGGGGGTTGTTAATCAGGCCGGGATCGATTTTTACAACCGGGTGATCGACGAATGTCTTAAATGGGGCATCGTCCCCTTCGTCACCCTTTACCACTGGGACTTGCCTCAGATGCTTGAGGAGGCTGGCGGCTGGAGCAACCGGGCTACGGCCGAGGCATTCATCGAGTATGCTGCGATATGTTTTAAGGCGTTCGGCGATCGGGTGAAGCACTGGATTACATTTAATGAAACAGTGGTATTCACTGGTCTTGGTTACATCAGTGGAGCCCATCCGCCGGGGAAGACCGACGATATAAAGGGATATTTCACTGCCACCCACTATGTGTTCTGGGCCCATGCCGAGACGGTCAGACTCTATAGACAGCTGCGCCAGTTCGGTGAAATCGGCATCACTCATGTGTTCAGCCCGGCGTTCAGCGTTGACCGGCAGCCGGAAAACCTGCAGGCCGCCCGTCATGCCAACGAGTTTGACACATACTGGTTTTTCGATCCGATCCTCAGGGGCAGTTACCCGGAATACGTGGTGGACTCAGCCCGGCGGAACGGCTGGTTGCCGGACTGGACCGACGCCGAACTGGCCACCATCGCCGACTGTGCCCGGTACAACGATTTTATCGGTCTCAATTACTATCAGCCGATGCGGGTGGTTAGAAACCACCAGTCGGAAAAATCGGTCCACAGCCGTGAAAGCTCGACCGGAGCGCCGGGCAGCCCGTCATTTGACGGTTATTTCCGGACGGTGAGAATGGACGACAAAGTTTATACCAAATGGGGATGGGAAATATCGCCCGAGGGCTTTTACGAGGGTCTGCTGATGCTACATGAACGGTACGGCCAGGTAAAAATGTACATCACCGAAAATGGTCTGGGAGATGAAGATCCGGTGATCGACGGCGAGGTGGTAGATGTGCCCAGAATCAAGTACATTGAACAACACCTGAAGGCGGTAAAGCGGGCGATTGCTGCGGGGGTGAATATCAGGGGCTACTACGCCTGGTCGGCCATTGACCTGCTTAGCTGGCTGAACGGGTTCAGAAAGCAGTACGGGTTCATTTACGTTGACCACCACAACAATCTCCAGCGCCGAAAAAAACTTTCCTACTATTGGTACCGGCAAATTATTGCTGAACGGGGGGAAAGCCTGTGAAGGTTAGTTTAGCAGCTATTTTATGCCTTATCGGTATCTGGGCGCTGTTTTCGCAGACAGCCGCGGCTGTTGGCTTTGTCGGGCAGATCACCTCGGACATCGATGGAAAAAAATGGGTGCAGGTTTACGCCCATCGCGGTGCCCGCAGTTACGCGCCGGAAAATACCATTCCCGGCTATGCCGTGGGGCTGAGCACCGGCACCGATTGGGTGGACATGGACATCGGCATGACGGCTGACGGGCAAATTGTTGTCACTCATGACATCTGGCTGAATCCCGATATCGTTCGGCGGGCGGACGGAAAGTTTATTGCCGCCGGCAAGGACGAGCTTACCGGCAATGCCAGCGGCAGGCAGCTGGACTGGCAGCTGCATCCATTCCTGATCAAAAACCTGACTTATGCCCGGCTGACAGCTTACGATGTGGGAAGAATAAACCCCAGCAGCCCTTACCGCCAGCTTTTCCCTGCCCAGTACGGGATGGACGGGGTGCATATTCCCTTGCTGGCTGATGTGATCCGCTTTGTCAGACAAGTGGCCGGCGATCAGGTGGGATTTCAAATTGAGTTCAAAACTGATCCCGCTCACCCGGACTGGACAGTGAGTCCCCGCGAATTTGCCGTTGCCCTGTATGAGGTGCTGAAAAGAGAGGAAGTGCTGGATCAATGTGAGATTCAGTCGTTCGACTGGCGTTGTTTGTACGAGCTGCAGAAAATTGACCCTGCGGTGGCCACCGCTTATCTTACCTCAACTGACAACCAGCCGGGCGGGGTGGACGATTTCTATTCAGGCAACAGGGTTCAGGCCGGGCTTTGGACTGGCGGATTCTGCCTGGCTGACTACAATTACTCCATACCCCAAATGGTGAAATCGCTGGGCGGACGGTGCTGGGAACCGGAAGATCGGCAGCTGACCATGGAGGCATTGTACGAGGCTCACGCTTTGGGACTCAAAGTGGTGGTTTGGTCTTGGCCGGAAAAAAGCGGCAACGACTTCGACCCGCAGATGATTGGCAAGCTGATCGACTGGGGAGTGGATGGCATAATCACTGATGACCCGGCCCGGCTGGTGGCCATGCTGGCCGCCAGGGGACACCGGTTGCCGCCGCGGTTTGTAGTCCGGCCATATGGAGACGAATAGAGAAATATTTTACCACGGACGGCGAAGATCACCGATTGTTCAGGAAAGGCTAAAAAGACCGGCAGGTTAACAAATGGGCGGGTTTGACGGAAATCTCGACCTGGGGGTATAATGTCCCCTGTGTTTGCAAAACAAAGTGAAGGGGGAAACAGGTTTGCGAAGCGGAGGACTGGCTTATTTCCTGATTGCAGTGGTGGTCATAGTTGCCGGCTTTGGTTACTACATCAAACCGCTGGCGACGTCGATAAAGCAGGGGCTCGACCTGCAGGGCGGCACACACGTGGTGCTCGAGGCGGTTGATACGCCGGAAACCGCGGTGGACAACGATGCAATGGTGCGTTCGCTGAAAATAATTGAGCAGCGGGTGAACGAGCTGGGTCTTACCGAGCCGGTCATTCAGCGGCAGGGTGAGCGGCGGATCATCGTCGAACTGCCGGGGGTCAAAGATCCGGAAAAGGCCATCGAGATGCTGGGGAAAACCGCTTTGCTGGAATTTAAGACCGAAGACGGAAAAACGGTGCTGACCGGTAAGGATCTTAAGGATGCCAGGGCGCGGATTGATCAGCAGGGACGAAATATGATCGATCTTGAGTTCACCGGTGAGGGGGCGAAAAAGTTCGCTGACATAACGGCGGTCAATGTTGGGAAAAGGGTGGCCATAACCCTGGACGGTCAGATTTTGACCAACCCGGTGGTAAACGAGGTTATTCCCAACGGCAAAGCTGAGATTTCCGGGACACGGACGATTGAGGAAGCTCAGCGGATTGCCATTCTGCTGCGTAGCGGGGCGCTGCCGGTCAAGCTGAATATCCTCGAAACCAGGACGGTCGGGCCGACCCTTGGGGCTGATTCCAAGGAAAAAAGCCAGCAGGCTTTTGCAATCGGCATAGCATCCATCGTTTTGTTCATGCTGCTGTTTTACCGGATGTCGGGGTTTGTGGCCACGGTGTCGCTGATGCTCTACGTGATGCTGCTGCTGACAGTGCTTAAAATGCTCAATGCCACCCTGACCCTGCCCGGCATTGCGGGGATTATATTGTCGATGGGTATGGCGGTTGACGCTAACGTACTGATTTTTGAACGGTTTAAGGAGGAATACCGGCAGGGCAAGACACTGCGGGCCGCTATGGACCTGGGATTCACCCGGGCATTTTCCACCATTCTTGACTCAAACGTGACCACCCTGATCGCTGCCGTTGTCCTGTTCTTTGTCGGCAGCGGCACTATCAAGGGGTTTGCCCTGACGCTGGGTAT
>JAOAFP010000040.1 GCA_026416215.1 Negativicutes bacterium
AGATGTGTATAAGAGACAGATACAGTCCATCTCCGGGTTCTTCGACCGTTTTCAGCAGATAATTGGCAGCCAGTTCGCTCAGTCGGTCGCCGTCATCGATCACCAGCACCTGCCGGTCGCCCAGTGCCCCGCCCCGCATTGCCAGACGGCAGGCCAGCTCCCGCACCGAACTGAGACTGATTTCCCGGCCATTTTCAGCTGCTATGACCATCAAATCTGGATGAGTCCGCCGCCCGACTGCCCGGCAGGACTGACAGGCACCGCAGGGACCGCCTGCACCCGGACTCCGGCACAGCTGGGCGGCGGCCAGCACCAGCGCCAGCCGTGCCTTGCCGACGGATTGTGGACCGCTGATCAGCATAGCTGAAGGCAACTCTCCCCGTCCGGCTCGGGCTAACAACACCGCTCGCTGCCGGTGGTTACCGATGAGCTCCTGTTCGCCTTTGCTCACCGTCCGGCCACCCCCGGCCGGCCGTATTCAGCTGTGTAAACCTCGCCGCTCCCCCCATTTCCCGGCCGGCCGATGTCCACCCCGTCCAGTTTCAAAACAACCGCCGAACAGTCACCATAAGTAACCGTCAGGCCCTGTCCAGACAGAGTAAGGGACTTTCCGCCCGCCAGCAAATCAGAGTACTTCACCTCGCCGTCAACCACCGCTTCAATCCAGCAGTCCCCCTTGGCCGTGATCTCCAGCTTGACCTGCTTGGCTGCGGCCGGCCGGTCCGGCGTATCATTACCGGAAGCCGGATTAGCGACTAGTGGGTTGACTGTGGTCTGACCAGCCGTGCCCGGAGCCTGGCCCTGATCCGGCAGGGCGACGCCAGACGGGGCAACAGGCTGCCTGACTGCACCAAAATCAAGCCGGGGGGACAGCAGAAAGTAACCAATGCCGGCTACAGCCAGCAGTAACACCAGGACAAAAATCACCTTCCATATCCGGTCTGACCGCCGGCGAGCACTGAACGCCAGTTGCCTGGTGCTAATCCGGAACACGTCAGACTGATCCAGGCTACTGGCACCAACTGCCAGCATAATGCCCCCCCTACTGTCCATCTCACCGGTCGGTAAACTGTCAGTCCTCCCATCCTCCGACGCCCGTTCCGCCGTCTGCCGGTAAGCTGTCGTGATGGCCGTTTCCTGCCCCGCCCCCCAATCGCCGGCCGAACAACCTCCATCCACCACTGTTGGCAATGCCTCAGGCTGCATTCCAGCCTCCCGCACGCCATCCATGCTGACCGGCCCGACATCCGCCGCTTTGCTACCCAACCCGGCACCCTCCGGATTAACCCTGTCATTCTCCCGGACACCGCCGCCACTTTCCACCGGCAATTCTTCCGGCTGGTCTGCCGGCTTCTCAACCACCGGCTTACGCTTCCTGCGACTACGGGTGACATTACTACTGGCCAGCAAATCAGCTTCAGCAGATGCCACTGCTTCGCCCGGCGGCTCAGCTACCATCCTTTCCTGTTCTGAATCACCGGCCGGCGGCGGACTAGCTTTCCCCAGGTAGCAGGCAACGGCCTGTTCGCCGCTCACTCCCAGAAACTCGGCATAACTGCGGATAAAGCTTTTAACGTAGATCGGTTCTGGCGGCAGCTGCTCATAATCGTCGGACTCGATGGCAGCCAGAAATTGCTTCTTGATCCCGGTTTCGGCATTAGCTGTGTCGAGCGAAATGCCTCTTTGCCCGCGTATGGTCCTCAGCCACGCCCCCAGCGACGACATTCAGTCTGCCACCCCCTCGACAATCCGGATAACTTGATCGGCAATTGCTACGACATCTCCCCCGTCAATGGTGTATTCGCAGCTATGCCCCTTTTTCCCTTCGTATCCGTACAACGGATCGTAATAGTGCCTGAGAAGGAGTTCGGTAAACTCCTCCAGCCGCCCTGCGGCCAACAACCGGTGCAGTTCACCGGTCAGACTGCCGCCCAGCTTGCGGGCAATGGCCGACAGAGCCTCTGCAATCTCACCCGTATCGTGACAACCGGGCCGGTATTCATCGAGAATCCTCGCCACCCGGTCGGCCATTGCCGCCCGAATCAGTATCCGACTTCCTCCCACAATTGCCTGGTAGACGTTGTCCGGCAGGTATACGTTTCCGATTCTCCGGCTCTCACACTCGAAAATCAGGTATCCGGCCGGCCGACAGCTTGCCAGCTCGGTCAGCAGCCGGCTGTCAAACCCGACGGAATTGCAGGGCTCGCCCTTGCCAATATGGCCAAAAATAGAACCGCGGTGATTGGCCAATTCCTCCAAATCGATGGCTGGCATCCCCCGGTTTTTCAGGATATTTATAACCTGGGTCTTGCCCACACCGGTCGATCCGCACAGCACAAACACCTTCACGCCGGTCAGATCAAACCCGGCCAGAGCCTCCAGCAGGCAGCGCCGCCATGCCTTGTATCCGCCACTTATCTGCCGGGCCGGCAATCCCCGCCGGCGCAGCGCCTCCACCACCGCCGCCGATCGCATACCCCCGCGCCAACACATCACCAGCGGCGTCCGGCCGGCGGCATGTCCCGCCAAATCATCCAGATAGGAAAAAAGCCGGGGACCAATAATTTCGTGCCCCCGTTCCACCGCCGCCGGCTTGCCGCAATTCTTGTACAACGTCCCTATTTCAGCCCGTTCGTGATCGCAAAACAACGGGCAGTTTACGGCTTCCGGCACATGTCCGCGGTAGAATTCCACCGGCGACCGGACGTCGATCAGGCAAAATTGACGGTTGTCAACAGCCGGCAGCAGACAGTGAGCAGGAATTACGTCATTCATCGTCAGCGGTGTCCTTGGCGAAATATCTGCTGAACACCTGT
Organism: Negativicutes bacterium; assembly: GCA_026416215.1. GTDB lineage: Bacteria > Bacillota > Negativicutes > SKW292 > SKW292 > SKW292. The sequence goes on from JAOAFP010000040.1 coordinate 2,817, forward strand.
TCGCTGGTCATCAGAATATCGCGCCCCCGGCTGCCTGTGTTAGGACCGACAATTTTCATTTCCTCCATAGCGTCAATCAGCCGGGCCGCCCGAGCGTAACCCACCCTGAATTTCCGCTGCAGCAATGAGGCCGACGCTTGGCCAGTTTCCAGCACCACCCGCACCGCCTGCTCGAGCAGCTCGTCCTGTCCGGAACGTTCACCGCCGTCGCCGTCGCCTCCCCGCAGCTGGCTCAGTTCGGTAACCCCGGTCTCGTATTCAGCAGTCCGACCCTGAGAGCTGATAAAGGCTACCAGCCGGTCAACCTCGGCATCGTGCAGGTACGCTCCCTGTACACGCAGCGGTTTTGCCACCCCGACCGGGAAATAAAGCATGTCTCCCTTGCCCAGAAGTTTTTCCGCCCCGGCCATGTCGAGAATGGTCCGCGAGTCGGTCTGCGAAGAGACGGCGAAGGATATCCGTGACGGTATATTGGCCTTGATCGTACCGGTGATAACGTCGACCGACGGCCGCTGGGTGGCCAGCAGCAGGTGAATACCTGCCGCCCGGGCTTTCTGAGCCAGACGGCAAATTGCATCCTCCACGTCAACCGGTGCGACCATCATCAGGTCAGCCAGCTCATCGATGACAATAATTATATACGGCAGCACCGCGTCAGGCTGCTGGGCGTTGTAGCGGACAATGTCCCGCACCCCGTGCCGGGCACAGACATTGTACCGCCGCTCCATCTCCTGCACTGCCCAGCGCAGACCAGCCGCTGCCTGCTCGGCGTCGGTCACCACCGGCGTCAGCAGGTGGGGAATTGGCTTGTACACCGACAGCTCGACCATCTTGGGATCAATCAGGATGAACCGTACCTGGTCCGGTGTCGCCCGGCACAAAATACTGCAGACAATTGTGTTTATGCATACGCTTTTTCCCGACCCGGTTGCCCCCGCCACCAGCAAGTGTGGCATTTTCGCCAGATCAGCCACCACTGCCTGCCCGGCTATGTCTTTGCCCAGGCCCACCGCCAGCGGTGACAAGGTGGATTGAAAGCTGCCGCTTTCCAGAACCTCGCGCAACGACACCGTAGCCACATCGCGATTGGGAACCTCTATGCCAATCGCCGCCTTGCCGGGGATTGGCGCCTCAATCCTTACGCCAAACGTGGCCAGTTTCAAAGCGATGTCGTCGGCCAGACTGACCACCCGGCTGACCTTGACCCCGGCTGCCGGCTCGATCTCGTAGCGGGTAACCGCCGGTCCGGCCACGATATTAACGATACGCGCCCCCACGCCAAAACTGGCCAGAGTTTCCTCCAACAGCCGGGCGTTGTCCTGTTGTTCCCTGTGTAGCCGGCTGCTCCTGGTCTTAGCCGGCTTTTCCAGCAGGGCCAGTGGCGGCAGCTGGTAGCCACCGCTGGCTGGCTGAATAGCCAGCCCGGCAAAATGGCCCCCGCCGGCCGGCGCCGTTGCAGTACCGTCAGCCCCGGCCGCAGTTTCCTGTCGGTCGCCGTCCGTTATTGCCAGCAGATCAACAGCCAGACACCCCGACCGCTCAGTACCGGCCGCTAATTTTCTTTTTTGTCCTGCCGCCTGGTCAAACAGGCGCGGTTTGCCGGCCACCGGCCCGGACACTGTCAGCGCTTCCATCTCTTCCAGCCCGGCATTGCTCCCGTCCTGGCCGCCGTCTGGCCGTTTTCTGCCCAGCACCCGTCCAGTCAGTCTGACGATTGCCTCCAGTCCGCCGCGGACGCTGCGACCGGTCAGCAGAATAAAAAACACGGCAAACACCGTCGTCAGAATGATAGCAGCCGTCAGCGCGTCAAAATACCGGCGGAGATAAAAAACCGTCAGCCCGCCGATTATCCCCCCGCCACTCGGCAGATTGTCCGGCAGGATCTCATGTCCGGCCGCCACCGTCATGTCGTGCCAAAGGCTAAGTCCCGACCAGAACAGGACCGGCCAGTAGAAAACCCGGGCGGTAATCCTGATATGATCATGCCGCCACACGTATATTGCCCCCCAGAGTGCAAGCACGACCGGAACCAGCCAGGCACCGACGCCAAACGCAAATAACAATAGTTTTCTGCACCAGACACCAAACGCCCCCCCTTGGCCCAGCAGGGCCAGGCAGGCAATAATCCCGCCCCCGATCAGGACTATACCGATAATTTCAAAACCAATCCCTCTTCCTCTGCTCCTGTCCGCCACTCTGTCATCTCCACCCGTCCATATCCTTTGAATTTTACCATACAAGCCAAAAAATATGCAAAAAAGGACGGCAGACTGACGTCCGCCGTCCAAGTTGACCATAAGCCGGGTTCTGTCCCGAACCTTGCGGTCCGGTGGCAATCATTTATCTCGACTGCAGGTTACCCTGCAGCTCTAGCGACCAACCCGAGGGATCAGCGGGCCGCTTCATCTCCCTCCTACTTGGTCTTGCTCCGGATGGGGCTTGCCTAGCCGGCCGGTCACCCGGCCGCTGGTGCGCTCTTACCGCACCGTTGCACCCTTGCCTGCCCGGCGGCAGGCGGTCTACATTTCTGTGGCGCTATCCTCGGGATCTCTCCCACTGGACGTTATCCAGCATCCTGCCCTGTGGAGCCCGGACTTTCCTCCGCCGTCGCCGGCCGCGATTGCCTGGTCAACTCACAGTGTATTTTACCATATTTTCATATATCCGGCGAATGCATCATCCACGTATATGTCACCATCCGCCAGTCCCCAGCCCTCCTCAGATGCTGCCTGTCGCAGCCGCCGGCACAGCTCGCCGAGAACGACGGTTTCGCTGGCGAAATGACCGACGTCCACTACCATAATCCCCTGGCGGTAGGCCTCCTGGGCATCGTGGTACTTCATATCGCCAGTCACCAGGACGTCAGCGCCGGCGATCTTGGCCTTCCCAGCCAGAGTCGCTCCGCTGCCCCCGACCACCGCCACCGTTTCTATCCTGTCGGCCAGGCGGCCGCCCACCACCGCCGCGGTCAAACCCAGTCTCTCCTTTACCAGGCTGACAAACTGCCCGGCAGTCAGCCGGGCCTGCAACCGGCCGATTCGCCCCAGCCCAGCGTCCGCCGGCAGCCGGTTTTCCAGCTGGTAGAGATCATAGGCCACCTCCTCGTAAGGGTGAGCTTCCAGCATCGCCGACAGCACCGCCGGCAAGTCCCGCTTCCGGACAATGGTTTCCAGCTTCATCTCCTCCACCGATTCGACCTCGGCGATTCGGCCGACGAACGGGTTGGCCCCGGCCAGCGGCCGGAACTGTCCGATACCCCGACTCTGGAAGCTGCAGTCGCTGTAATTTGGGAAACGGCCTGCCCCGGCCCCGCACATCGCCTTTAGCACCGCCTCGCTGTGTTCAAACGGGGCAAAAACTGCCAGCTTATAAAATTTTTCCCCCTCCGGCAGCAAAATTTTCAGGTCAGTCAACCCCAGCCGGTCGGCGAGAATCTCTCCCACCCCGCCGGCTACTTTGTCAAGATTGGTGTGCAGGGCATACAGACTGACCCCGTGCCGGCACAGCCTAGCGATGGTCCTCCCCAGCCAGCTGTCAGTGGTGAACCGGCTGACCGCCGACATTGTCAGCGGATGGTGGGTTATAACGAAATCTGCCCCGGCAGCAATCGCCCGATCAATCACATCGGTCTCAACGTCAAGGGCTAGAACGATCCGGTTAACCGCCTGATTGCGATCACCCACCTGCAGGCCGGCATTGTCCCAGTTTTCGGCCAGCTCCGGCCTGGCCCAGCTTTCAAGGTGTTTTATAACCTGCCAGCATTTCAGCGACATATTTCTTGCACTCCATTCTCACCATTTTTTCATACTGCCTTGTCAACCGTGCAGACGGCACCTGCCGGCGGGCTGCCATCATTCCGGTCAGCACCCGCCGGGCGGCGGCCGCCAGTTCATTCAGCCGGCTGACCAGCCCGGGAACGCGCCTTGCCCAGATTAATGGGCCGATCTCGTACAGATCAGGGTCGTCAACGACCATATTCCCCGGTTCGGCCGCCAGCACCTCGTACAGCCTCCCTGTTTCATTCACCAGCAATTCATCAGTTATCGCCCAGCCATTGGACAACAACCACTTCCTCACCAGCCTGCCGGCGGTCATCGGCTGCAGCACCAGCCGGCGGACGCCGGCTAGCTTTTCCCGTCCCCGCTGTAAAACACCGGCAATCAGTTTGCCCCCCATCCCAGCGATCACCACCGTGTCGCACTCCAGCCAACCCGGTATGGCCTGCAGCCCGTCACCGGCGCACACCATAACCCGCCCATCTGCCCCGGCGGCGCGCACCGCCGCCCGCAAGGCACTTAGCGGTCCGGGCTGAAACTCGCTGGCAATCACCCGCACCGCCGGCAGCCGACGGCAAATTGCCAATGCCAGCCGGCCGTGGTCAGCCCCGATATCGGCCATAACCCGGCAGCTGCCGGGCACAAGCCCGGCTATTGCCCGCAAACGTTTTGACAATTCTCCCATCAGGCTTCCGGCCACCCGCAAAAAAATAAGTGCAGAAACACCTGCACTTGTTCTGACAAATGGTGGGCCCACCTGGGATCGAACCAGGGACCGACCGGTTATGAGCCGGTGGCTCTACCGCTGAGCTATAGGCCCACCTGGCTCCTCGAGCAGGACTCGAACCTGCAGCCACTCGGTTAACAGCCGAGTGCTCTACCATTGAGCTATCGAGGAACGACGCACCGTTAATTATAGCCGTATGGCGGATTAAGTCAAGAATTGGGATAGTCCCGTCATGTTCTGCCCTTAAAATTTTGCAAAACAAACCGGGCCAGGCCATAAGATCCGGTATAATGTAGTTGCTGCACCAAAATTACACAACCGGAGGTATACGAGCGTGGTCTTATATAGCCTGATATATCGGTATCAAAGATACCGGTCAGCACAACTTCTCGGCTTCCGATGTTCAAAACGGCAACCGCGGACCGGGGAAAGGAACTTGCCTGCCACAGAAATACTGCACACCGCTGCTACAGCCTCAAACGCGCCAGCAGATCGGACGGATCAATATCCCCCGCATCCTCAATATACTGACCGTTGATAATCAGCGTTTTGTCCCCGTCAGTATCTTCGTAAACAGACGCATTGACCGGACCGCCGTTGTGGTAAATCCGGGCCAGCCGGCCGGCGATCAGGCTGGCCCGTTCATTGGCTGTCAGGCATAATTTTCCCCTTGCCACGGTAAATTCCCGGTTGTCAATGTAAACGGTGTTCCCCTCGACTTTAACCCGGCCCTGGCTGTAATCGGTCATCATCCGGCCGAATTTCAGCATGCGCTAGGTGGTGGACGGGTGGTTGTTGGGGTTGAGAATTTCACCCAGAATTCCACCGCTTGGCCGTTCGCCCAATTTGTCAGCCACCCTTGCCCACAGGGCGGCCGGAGCCCTGACATTGCCGCCGATGCTGGCAATATACCGGAAGCTGTCTTCGTCGGCCCGCACCTCGTGCGGCAGGGTAAACCCTCGCTGAACAATGTAGTTGTATGTCACCAGGGCCATAATTACCGAACCGGCATTGGTATGCTCGCCGAGAACTTCAATGAGAAGACCGCTCAACACTAGCTGCTTGTTGATGGATGCCCGGGCATCGTCATGAAGTCCGTGCGACATCTCATGCGCCACCACCACCATTAGCTCGTCCTCGCTATAGTTTATGAGCTTGAAGGTTCCGTAGTTGACCTAGATAATACGTCCGATGGTGGCAAACGCATTAAACGATTTTTTCGGGGTTGACAAACCAAAGAAATCGCGGGGTGTTGGCCGGTACATTGTACGATAGAGACGGGATATAACCGATGTCATAAGTTCGTTTACCCGGCTGTCGTCCACCACGCCGTGGTGGCGTTCGAGCTGATTGAGATAGTAGCGACGGGTGGCGTCGTTTTTTTTTCGATCGAGTCAATTTGCGAATTGACGACCAGCACAGTTGCCCCAACCTCAATCCCAATGTCCTTCCACGAGGTGGCCATGGCATGGCCCGGGGCAATAAGAAAAAGTACCAGCTGGACAGCCAGCATTGCTTTGCGCAGTTGTGCCGCGGTCATGATTCCACCTCCGCCAGCGCCGTTTTTAGCTTAATTTTGGTGTCTATACGTCAATGTTAATGACTCCGCTACAGCGGCGGCAAATGGCCAAGCCACCGCCGCAGTGGATGCAGTAGGTGGATTTGCTGGAAGTTTTTTTGCCGCAATGCCGGCATTTGACCCGGTTGCGCCACATTTTTGCTCCCCCAGTAAAGACAGGTAAAAGCCCCGATGACAAAGACAATCAAAAGACTGCCAAAGCTCATCAGTATAACCATCTCGGCTTGCACTTCCTGTGTGCAATACATTCGCCCTATCCACCAGACAACCCACCGGCCGGCGAAGCGGAAGCACGTTGAAAAGCTGTTCGCCGGCCGGGCCGAAACCACAAATAGCTACGTCAATAAAGCAAGAGCATTTTCACAGCTTTTGCCCGCATTCACTGCAGAATCTGGCATCAATGACAACCGCCGCACCACATCCCTGGCATCGCCGCTCAGCCCGCTGCAGACGCAGAAGCTGGCGCAAATAGGCTATGTGGAACTACGCTGAACAATGTTTTTTTATAGTCCGCCCCATCGCTGCTTTGACCACATCCACCACCAGTCATGTCACTCCGGCCAGCAAACCTCCCACGCCGAGCAGCGGGACAAACTTCCGCCCGAACATTGCACTGGCCAGCTGACCTGTGCTTCTTCCCAGCAGCATGTCAGCAAAGCCCAAAGCCAGCAGGGATGTCAGTTTCAACATAGGCTAGCCGGTGACGGAACCGACAATCAGCGTTTCAAAAATGGCTGGCGAAGTCAGGGCCGCGTCGGTTTTCATGCCTACGGCACTCAAAAATCCCTTTTTCTGTCCACTGTTCATCTTTTTATATTGCTCGCAGGCCGTGAACCGAACGATATCCCCTCGGGTTCCACAACCGTCGCCCCCTGTCTGGGTCTGCCCCCGATCCGCTCGGCCACCTCACGCACAATTTGGCTGTACCTTATGTCTTCAGCCGATCGGAAAGCGCCGCTGGCGTTGTGCTTTATGGCCTGAATCAGGCGAAATACAAGCTGGTAACGTCTGTCGCCGTCAGGAGTGTCCGCTGCCATTCCGGCCAGTTAGGGGTCAGATTGGTAACCGACCAGGAGTTTTAGTTCCTCATCGGGATAATTGAACAAAATTTCCGGCAGGGTCTCGACGGATGTCAGCGAAAACACCTCTCCCGCCGCCTCCGCACTGGCCTGTCTCAAATTATCCCAGAGGTGGGAAGGAAAAATTAGCTGGTTCAGATCTAAATGGGCCGTTGAGTAGCGGCAGACAAACTATTTTTTCCTGGTCGGTCAGAGAAAAGAAATAGCCCATTCCGCTGCGGACAATATCGGAAACAGGTATTTCCCCCTCCTTGGCCAAGGCGACGAGATGCCGGTTGACGCGGGCATCGGTGTTGTCCTCATCCTTTTCGAACTCGCCCAGTTCGGCCATCGCTCTATCCTCCCTGTTTGATTTTTAGTGACAGGTGTAACATTTTGTCCAACGATGGTCAATATTTTAACAACAATAATCTGTTAGACGCCCGGATTGGGATCGGACAAGCTGTTCAGCCGCTGAATTAACCGGCGGTTGCCATTCTTGTACGGACGCAAAAAGCCTGCCAACCACTGGCAGGCTTTTTTGCCAAGCAATCTTTCGTTCATTACCGCTGCCCGCGAACTGTGCGGCCAACCCCGGCGGCTATGCTTCTTTATCTCGGTCAGCGCCGCCGGGATTGTTCGAGGGCTTCGCGCAGCTGTTCCTCATACAGCATGTATTGACCGCGTATTTCTCTAATCGTTTTATTGCGGTCGATACCGGGCGGAAGACCAAGCTTTTTCAGCAATTGCCCTTCGTCTACATCAAGTACGGCCATCACATCCGCCCACACCATCCAGCCCTTGACTTCGGCCGGGCTGGTTATCTGTATGGCTGATTGCAGGCTGTCGGGCGTTGCCCGCCATGGTCCGGTCGATAGTCCAATAAGCAGTACAGCCAGAAACACAGCGGTGGCGGATATCGCAACTATCCACGGCTGCAAACCTCTTCCTCCGCCAGCCCCTGCAATTCGCGGCCTGATCACCAATGAACCGGCCGGACAGGTCTGAATACAGTTAAAGCATTTTATACAACGGCTGTCGGTAAGACGGCCGGCCGACGACACACTGATGGCCGTGGGGCAGATGCGATCGCAGGCACCGCAGTCTACGCAGGTTTTATCGTTTCGGACGATATTTAACCAGGACAGGCGGCACAGCAGCCCGTTGAACCCACCCAGCGGACAGAGATAGCGGCACCACGCCCGTTCCACCAGCAGCGAGATCGCGATAAAACCTGCGATTATCGCCCAGCCGGCCGTTATTTCGACTTCGGTGTGAAAAATCTGTTTGTATGGATCGTAGTCCTCAAACCACAATTTATTTAAGTGCCATGATAGCCACACAATCAGTGAAAGAACAACAAGCCGTCCATAACTTAATATCTGGTCCAGCCGCCGGAGCGGCTGGGTGCGTACCGAAAAAAAACTTGTCTCTTATGCGGTACAGCCAGTCCCCCAGACTGCCAAGGGGGCAAATCCATCCGCAAAACACCGAACCCACCAGAAAAATGGTGGCCAGTAGGGCGAGCAGGAACCAGAAGTTGCTGAAAGCGGTCTTAGCCAGAAAACTGCCGAAAAACAAGTAGGTAGGGAGTGTTTCAAGAGCACCGAACGGACAGTATGCATCCAGCGGACCTGCCCCGCCAGGACCTCCTCCAACCAACTGATGCCGGTAGCCGGTGTACAGTGCGCCCAGAACAAACAAAATCTGCGTTGCTAATCTTGTTTGCCTCACAACCGTACTGCACCTCCTATCAGTTCGGGCCTACGGCCCGCGGCCGCGGCGGCCGGCGGTCAGACCTTGACGTATTCGTCCAGCGACGCGCCGGGGGCAATCATTGGTGTTACCAGCTCCATACGATCGATGTCGGCGACAATTACGCTTGGTCCACTGCGATTATCCACCGCTTGCTTCCAGGCATCAGCAAATTCGTCGCAGCTGGTAGCCCTAGCCGCCCAGGCGCCACAGGCCCGGGCAAAACCGACAAAATCAAACGGGGTATCGAACAGAGAGTTGGAGTAGCGCTGGTTAAAGAATAACTGCTGCCACTGCCGGACCATGCCCAGACAACGGTTGTCCACCACCACCACAATTATCGGCAGGCTGTGGGTGACAGCGGTGTACAGTTCCATGCCGGTCATTTTGAAGCCACCGTCCCCGGCGATCAAAACAGCCCGTTGTCCGGGATCAGCCAGTTGTGCCCCCATAGCAGCCGGCATGCCAAAGCCCATTGTGCCCATGCCACCCGAGGTTATCCACTGGCGTGGACGCTCAATGCGAAGGTTTTGGGCAGCCCACATCTGGTGCTGGCCGACGTCGGTTATAAACCGGCAGGGCAGGTCGCCGGCCTGGTCGGCAATATAATCCATGAGCCAGGGGGCAGTCAGCCGCCGGTTGTCAGGACGGGCTGCCTGCTGCTGTTGCCACTCGGCTATTTGTAACCACCACTGTTTTAGATCTCCGGCCGCCACCTGCCCGGCCAGCGTTTTGAGTATCAGTTGAAGGTTACCGGCAATACCGACGTGGGTGAGGATGTTTTTGTCTATTTCCGATGGGTCAATTTCAAGGTGGATGATGGTTTTTCCCTGCATGTACTTGTTGCGGTCGCCGGTTATGCGATCACTGAACCGGCTGCCGACAGCCACTATCAGGTCGGAATTGTAAATTGCCCTGTTGGCCGGTTTTAAGCCGTGCATGCCGGTCAGACCCAGAAAATGGCGGTGACTGGCCGGGAATGCCCCCAGCCCCATCAGGGTGCTGACTACCGGCAGTGAACATTTTTCCGAGAAAGCAACCAGTTCGGCTGATACGTTAGCTGCCACTGCCCCGCCGCCGACAATCATTACCGGACGGCTGGCCCGCCCGATAGCCGCTGCCGCAGCTTCAATCTGGGCGTTATCGGCCGGCTGGCTGCGGTCCATTCGCCCCAGTGTCGGACCGGGCTGAAAATCCAGCATACCGATCTGGATATCACGGGGGATGTCCACCAGCACCGGTCCGGGACGACCGGTGCCGGCGATGTGGAAAGCCTGCCGGAGTATGCCCGGCAGCTTGGCGATGTCGGTGACCAGAAAATTGTGTTTAGTCACCGGGATTGTAGCACCAAAAATATCAACCTCCTGAAAGGCATCGCGGCCGATCAGGCCGGTGGCCACCTGACCGGTTATGGCCACCACCGGTGAGGAGTCGATATTGGCAGTGGCCAGGCC
>JAOAFP010000041.1 GCA_026416215.1 Negativicutes bacterium
AGATGTGTATAAGAGACAGGCTGGCGGTGGTGGTGGGATTTTTCGCCCTGGCCGGCAACCGACTGCTGCTGATTAGCGTAAACCCCACTTTGGCGGCCAGCCGGCGGGTGCGGGTCTGGCTGTGGGAAGGGATGCTGGCGGCTGTGCTGGCGGCGGTGGTGGCCTTGTCCATCCGCTGGGTGGGGATATTGGTGATCAACTCACTGCTGGTGCTGCCGGCCGCCACCGCCCGCAACCGGGCAACCAGCTACCGCCGGCAGTACTGGCTAGCGGTGGCGGTGGCACTTATTTCCGGAGTGGGGGGGCTGATACTTTCCTACTACTGGGATACTGCCACCGGGGCAACGGTGGTGCTGGTCAACGCGGTATTGTTCGGTCTGTCGGTAATCAGGACCGGCTGATGCTGGTGCCGGCTGCTGACGGCAGGACGTCCGTCCGGCGCTGACCGGCACTGCCGGTGGTTGTCGGCTCTGTGAGCGTTGACACCGGCCCGGCAGCGGATGGCAAGTACCAGATAGCCTCCGGCGGCGGGGGGCGGCCAACTGCTCCCCACCCGCGCTGACGGAGCGTTTAACTGTTACCGCTGCCCCATCTGCGCCGGCCGGCCGCGCTCCGATCAAACAGGGTGAGCAGGCTGTTTGGTGTGCGGCAAACCATGTGTCAGGCACCGATACCCTGCCGCTTGCACCTGCAGGTCTGGCGGCAGCCAATCGGACGGTTAAAATTGTGTTCTACTGGTCAGGGGACAAATTCCATTGCAGTGGCTGAGTCGGTATGAGAGCCGGAATAAAAAGAGCGGGAGAATATCCCGCTCTTTACCATTTACAGGGACTACAGCCGGCTGTGTCTGTGGCCGGCTGTTTCGGCGGTTTGGTCAGGGCTTCGGGGATCGCGGCCGGGTTGCGGACAGCTTCCCTTGTCTGGCATGCCGGCCGGTCCGCGTCAACGGGAGTGAAACCACCGTCCGGTTGTCACGGCGGTGCTGCTCTACCGGCCTCCCCGGCAGATCCGTTTTATGGTCTCCACCCCGCTGATGGCGTCGGCAGCGTAATAATCGGCTCCCTGACGGGCGGCATATTCGGCTGTCAGCACTGCGCCGCCGACAATGACCGGCAGGTTGTGGCCGGCAGCGCGAATGGCGGCAATGGTTGCCCCGACCTGGGGCAGGGTGGTGGTCATAAGGGCCGACAAGCCAACCACCTGGGGACGGTGCTCGTCGATGGCCAAGACAATTCTTTCCGGCGGGACATCCTTGCCGAGGTCGATAACGGTGAAATTGCTGCTGGTCAGGAGGGCGGCAACGATATTTTTGCCCAGATCGTGAATGTCGCCCCTGACGGTGGCCAGCACCACCGTGCCCATGGTGGGCCGGTCATCGCAGGGGAAGCGGCGTTTGATTTCTTCAAAGGCTAGCCGCATTGTTTCCGCCGCCAGCAAGACCTGCGGCAGAAAGACCCGGCCGGCGGCAAAGTCATCGCCCAGTTCAGCCATAGCCGCAGTAAGCCCCTGTTCGGTAACAACCAGCGGCGGGTGGAGATCGAGGGCGGCTGTCACCAGCGGCAGAACATCGTACTTGCCCCCCTGCTTTACGGCCTGGCGAAGGGCAGTGAGCGGATCGTTGCCGGCGGGGGCGGCGGTGGCAGGAGCCTGGGTTCGGTGTTCAGAGGGGGCGGTAGCGGTGGCCGCGGGATTACTGGCAAACTGCCGGCTATAGTTAACTGCGCCAGGATCAAAGGCCAGCAGGGCAGCGGCGGCCTGCCAGGCGGCGATCATTGCCGGATCGAGAGGGTTCATGATCGGGGCGTCCAGGCCGGACAGCAGGGCCTGACTGAGAAAATGCGAGTTTAGCAGCTCGCGGCGGGGCAGGCCGAATGATACGTTGCTAAGTCCCATGGCGGTCGGATAGCCAAGATGGCGGCGGTAGAGGCCCAGGGTGGCCAAGGTGGTCAGAGCGGCCAGGTGATCGGCAGCGACGGTGAGAACCAGCGGATCGAGGACAATGTCATCGTCGTCAAGGCCGACAGCTTTGGCAGCGGCCACGATCTCCCCGGCCACGGCCAGCCGTTCTTCAGCCGTGGCCGGGATGCCGCGTTCAGTGACCGGGAGGACAAGTATGGCAGCCCCATAGCGTTTGGCCAGGGGCAGAAAGGATTCCATGCGATCGGGCTCGGCGGACACCGAGTTTATCAGTGCCCGGCCGGGATACTGCTGCAATCCGGCTTCCAACGCTGCCGCCGAGGTAGTGTCGATGACCAGCGGAACGTCAATAAGCCCGTCCAGCTCGTTTACGGCGGCAGCCATGGTTGCCGCCGGGTCAAGGCCGGGAACCCCCATGTTGACATCGAGCAGACCAGCCCCGGCCCGCACCTGTTCAAGGGCTTCCCGGCGGACCGGTCCGAAGTCGCCGGCGGCGATGGCGGCTGCCAGGGCTTTTCTCCCGCTGGGGTTAATCCGTTCGCCGATGATTTGCGGCGGTAACCCCGCCCCCAGGCTGACCGTCCGGCTGCGGCTGCTGAGGCGGACCACCGGACAGCGGGGGAGATTAGGGGTGTGAGAGGGTTGAAAGTCGGCCAGGGCGGCTTTCAGGGCGGCAATGTGCCCGGGGGTTGTGCCGCAGCAGCCGCCGATGAACGTTGCCCCGGCCCGGGCCAGCTTTATTCCCCAGGCGGCAAATTCTTCCGCCGGCATGGGGAATACGGTGCAGTCGCCGCGGCACTCGGGCAGGCCGGCGTTGGGCTGGGCGCTGACCGGCACTCTCCCCTGGGCGGACAGGGTTTCAATCACTGTCAGCATTTCAGCCGGCCCGAGCGAACAATTGGCGCCGATCACCGCCGCCCCCAGCTTGCTGAGGGTGACATAGGCACAGAGCGGGTCGCTGCCGGTCAGGGTCCGACCGTCAGCCTGATAGGACAGCTGGCAGATCACAGGGACAGCAGGGGCGGCGGCACGGGCAGCGATCAGGGCAATGCGGGCTTCCTGGATGTCGGTCATAGTCTCGATTAACAGGTAGTCAACGCCGGCGGCGGCCAGGGCCTGAGCCTGACTGTGGAACGAAATATAGGCCTGCTGGTAGGACAGGCTGCCCAGCGGGTTAATGAGCTGACCGCAGGGACCTATTGATCCGGCCACCAGGTGCCGGCCGCAGCCGGCCGCCCGGGCGGCAGCTACTGCCTCCCGGTTGATCTCGGCCATGCGATCGGCCAGGCCGTATTCAGCCAGTCTTAACGGCGAGGCGCCAAAAGTGTTGGTTTCCACGATATCGGCACCGGCATCGAGGTAGGCGGCGTGGACTTCGGTCACCGCCCGGCGGTTGGTCAGGTTCCACAGCTCCGGCGGATCGCCGGCCGGCAGCCCGGCGGCCAGGAGCATGGTTCCCATGGCTCCGTCAAAGATTTTGATCGATTTGCCCATAAAGATGTTCTCCCCCAACAGCATACTCCGGCCAAAGATCTTTCGATTCCGGCGATAATTTTCCCTGCCGGAGCAGGAATTTTACAATTTGTGTCCAATAAGCCGGCGGAGAATGTTCGACGGGCATTTTGGGATTGGGAGACGGAGCAGCATGGCAGACGGGCTGGAAAAGCGGCTGACCGACGGTGATTCTGCCGGGCTGGCCGGGGTGGCCGGCGACATTAGCGGGCCGGGGCAGACGACGCAGAATTCGTGTTCCGGCGGCGGATGCCATAGCCGGCCGGCCGTTCACGACCGGGCCTACATTTGGGAGATTGATGCCGGCGGATTGTTCACCTACGTCAGTGAGGGCTGTGAGTTACTGACCGGCTACCGGCCGGGGGAACTGGTCGGAGTGATGCGGTTGTGTGATCTGCTGCCGGCCGGGGAGCGGGAGGCATTCCGGTCCGGGCTTGAAGAACACATAGTAAAACGGCGGCCGTTTGTCGGCATCACCCACCGGCTGCGGACCAAATCCGGACAGCTTATCCGGGTATCGGAAAATGGCTTTCCCGGCGGGGAGAATGACAGCTATGCCGCACGTGGTACCTGCATTGAAATCAGCTGCCCGGCGGATGATACCGAAAGGCTGCGCATGGCCATCGAGCGGGCCAACGAACTGGCTATTGAGGCCAGTGCTGCCAGTATTGCTAAAAGCCGGTTTCTGGCCAATATGTCGCATGAGATTCGCACACCGATGAACGCCATTCTCGGCTACACCCAGCTTTTGCAGCGCAGCGAAGGGCTTAACGATGAAATGCACGAATACCTCGACATTATCAGCCGGAGCGGGGAACACCTGCTGGCCCTGATCGACGATGTAATCGATCTGTCGAAAATCGAGGCCGGCAAGGTTGAGATCGACCTGGCACCGTTCGATCTGCACGGGCTGATCCGGGATATACACAATGTATTCCGGTTGCGGGCCGAAAGCAAGGGTCTCAGTTTTTTTTACGATATCGACCGGACAGTGCCGCGTTACATGGTGGGCGATGAGCGCAAAATCCGCCAGATTTTGCTTAACCTGGCCAGCAACGCCGTTAAATACACCGAACGCGGACACGTCACGATGGTTGTCACGGCTGCCGTCCGGCCGGCGCCGCTGATCCATGGTCAGTACCGTCCGGACGGTCCACAGTACACGGTCAGCATCGAAGTCGAGGACAGCGGCTGCGGGATTGCCGAAGCTGACCACGAACGCATTTTCGGGATGTTTGAGCAGGCAGACGGGGGGCGCAGGCAGGGCAGCGGGGCCGGAATTGGGCTGGCTTTAAGCCGGGAACTGGCCCGTTTGATCGGGGGGGATTTGACTGTGACCAGCCGGCCGGATTATGGCAGCACCTTTACCCTGCAGTTTGTGGCAGCCCTGGCTGACGGGGAGCAGGTGGTAAGCGAGCGGACCGGCAAAACTGTGGTGTCCCTGGCCGTCGCCCAGCCGGAATGCCGGGTGCTGGTGGCTGACGATATCGCGGTAAATCGCGAACAGCTCCGCAATATCCTGGTGCCGGTGGGATTTGTGGTGCGGGAGGCGGTGAACGGGTTTGAGGCGGTGCGAATATTTGCCGGGTGGCAGCCGGATGTGGTGTTGCTGGATATTACCATGCCGGACGTGGACGGCTACGAAACCGCCAGACAGATCAGGGCGCTGGAAGATGAGCGGCGGGTCAGGATTATCCTGGTATCGGCCGGGGTCGTGGAAAGCAATGTCGGGAATGCACTTGTTGCCGGGGCTGACGGGCTGATTACCAGGCCGTACAGACGCGAGCAGGTGCTCGAAGAGATTGGCCGTTTGTGCGGCGTAAGCTACACATACCGTGACGGCCGGGCGGCAGCTGAACGCTGGCCGGCCGAACAGCCGGCCCTGGAATGCGACCTGCCGGCGCTGTTTGAACCGGAATTGCTGACAGAAATGCGAACTGCCCTGAGGCGGGGGAATTTTGCCAGGTTTTCCCGTCTGCTCGGGCAGGCGGTCAACGTTGAGCCAAATGTACGCGGGCGGCTGGCTGAACTGGCCGCCAATTGTGATTACGACCGGCTGAATCAGCTGTTTCCGGGCTGACGGGGGAAAGGGTATGGACGAAATCAGGGGACGGGTGGCGGTGGTTGACGACACGCTGGCCGATCTGGCGGTATTGAACAACCTGTTGACCGAAAATGGCTACGAAGTATTCGCCTTTCCCGGCAGTGACCGACTGTTGGCCGTAATCGACGAGATACCGGCCGAGCTGTTCCTGTTGGATGTAAACCTTCCGGGGATCAATGGCTACGAGTTGTGTGGCAGAATCAGGAGACATCCGGTATGCGGGCAGGTGCCGGTTATATTCATCAGTGCCCTGAATGAACCGGCTGACAAGGTGAAGGGGTTTGCTGCCGGCGGGGTGGACTACGTTGCCAAACCGTTCCATCTTGACGAGGTGCTGGCCAGGGTGGCCACCCATATCGAACTGTACCGGGCCCAGTGCCAGTTGCACCACTACAGCCGGTCGCTGGAGGATCTGGTGGAGGCCAGAACCCGCGAGGCGGTGCTGGCCAGAGAGGAAGGCAACCGGATTAAGCGCGAGGTGCTGGCCAACGTCAGTCACGAAATGCGCACCCCGCTCAACGCGATTATCGGTGTGCTCCACTATTTGCGGGGCATTTGCCGGGACGGGGAGGCTGACGAGTTTTTCGCCGAGGGGCTGGCGGCGGCCGACCGGTTGATGTCGCTGGTCAATAATGTGATCAAGTATGCTCAGTCAGCCCAGTCGGACGACACGGCAGTCCTCGACTGGCAGTCGCTGGCAAACGAGGCGGTGTCGGCGGTGGTGGGCAAAGCCCGGGAAAAGGGGCTGCTGGTCAGCGTGGCAGTGGACAGCGGGCTGCCGGCCGGCGTAACCGGGCCGTACACTGACATTATCTGGGCGCTTGAACTGCTGTTGGACAACGCAATAAAATTTAGCGAACAGGGCGACATAACCCTGGCCGTGGAGCATGATAGCGTCAACCGGCGGGCGGTATTCAGGGTCTACGACAGTGGCCCGGGCATCCCTGAACACTATCGCGGCCGGCTGTTCAGCCTGTTTGAACAGGGCGACGGCAGCTGGTCGCGGGCTAAGGGAGGGGTGGGGCTTGGTCTGGCCCTGTGCCGGAAAATCGTGTCCAGTTGGAAGGGAGAAATCCGGCTGGAATCCACCGGTCCTTCGGGGAGCGTGTTTGCCTTTTCGGTACCGCTTGGCCGGCAGGCATGAAGGTAGGAGACAGGCCTGTCGGTAAAAGCGTGGCTACCGTTTGCTGACGGCTGGCCGGGCCGGAGGCCCCGGCTGGCCGGCGGAACCAGAAAAATTCGTTGTGGTGTTTGCCGTTCCGGTGTCGATGCGGCACTGGGAGGTGGAGACAAAAAATTTTCAGTGGGAGGAAGGGAAACATGTGGTGTAGGCTGACCGGAGTTTGTCTGACGCTTTTGCTGCTGTCCGGCGGCACGGCCCTGGCAGCAGGCCCGTTTAGCGATGTGCCGCCGGACAGCTGGGCGTACAAGGCAGTAGCCCAGCTGGCCAGGGACGGCATGGTCGACGGCTATCCCGATGGCACCTTTGCCGGAAACCGTCCGATCACCCGCTATGAGATGGCCCAGATTATCAGCCGGGCGCTGACCAGGCTCGACGAAGCCAATGCCCGGCAGCAGGCCACCCTGAGCAGGCTAAGTGAGGAATTTAATCAGGAGCTGGCCAATCTTGGCGCCAAAGTCAACCGGCTGAGTGACGAGGTGGACCGGCGGGTCTATATGACCGGCGAGGCGGTACTGAGCTATGATGACTACAGCAACAGCTACCATTACACGGCAGGCGGGGTGAAAATAACCAGCAGCGATCTGCCGTACAACAACGGCGACAAAAAATTTGCCACCGACCTTTACGTCCACGGCAAAATCAACGACAACTGGACTTATTACGCCAACCTTCATAATAACAAATATTTCGGCAGCGGTACCGGCACCCCGGCCAGCTACAACACCACCGAATTCAACCAGGCCTATGTACAGGGAGACCTGGCCGGGCTGACGGTGGCGGTGGGTCAGCTCGGCAACACCCCGGCCTACGGGCTGGTGGACAGCGAGGACTTGTACGGTCTGCAGGTGGGCGGTGGCGGCGATGTGCTGACCTGGCAGGTGGCCTGGGGCAATACCACCAAGCTGCAGACCCTTACTCAGCAGCAGCTGGAAAACCCGCCAGCCATACTCGATCCCACCACCGGATCGTGGAACAAGATTGATGTTTCCTGGGTCGATCTGTCCCTGAATGTTGCCCTGGCCGACAACTGGAATGTCAAGGCGGCCTACATGAAGGCCTTTCCCGAGTCCGGATCGTCCGATCCCGATTTCTATATTGGCAAAGGAACCACAGTGAACAGCATGTACTTTTACGAATTCGGCACTGACTGGCGATGGGCGCCGGACTGGCTGCTGACCGCCGTTTACGGCCAGTCGTCGGCACTTGGCCAGAACCGGGCCTACCGGGCGCAGATAGACTATGGGCAGAACGATGTCAACCTGCCGGGCAGCTGGCATATGTGGCTGGCCTACACCCGGGCCGAGGCCCTGTCCACCTGGGACAGCACCTACGGCGACATGCCGGGCCAGAACACCAACATCGGCGATATTGTCCCCTTTCCGAACATTTTCGGTTCCCAGGGCTGGGAGATTGGTTTTGACTACGTGTTTGCCAAAAACATCTACCTGCACGGCAAATACAACGACTACGGACCGACCGTGACTTCGGTCAACGACAGCATGTACAACGTCAGTGGAATTGGCGGCAGCCTGAAGCACTTTGCCATCGAACTGCATTTTCTGTTCTGAGGCATACCTGGCGGAAGAGGCGAAAAAGGGATCTGCAGATAAGATCCCTTTTTTTGCGATATGAGGGAAAGTGGCGGGGGCAGTGGCCGCTGGTTGACGGGAAAGTCTGGCGGCGGGTAAAATGTTAGCCGAAACTAACATTTTGCAACCCGGAGCATTTTATGATACGCAAGCTGTCAATAAGCCTGGAAGATTACCTCGAGGCGATATTCCTGCTTGGCCGCGATAACGGGGCGGTCCGGCTCAAGGAGCTGGCCGGCAGGCTACGGGTGGCCAAGGCTTCAGCCCACGGTGCGGTAAAAATACTGGCCGGCCGGGGATTGATTGAACACCGTCACTACGACGTGATCCGGCTGACCGAATGCGGTGCGGTTTATGCGGCCAGACTGTTTGACAAACACCGGCTGCTGGCCAGGTTCCTGACCGAGGTACTGGCTCTGGACACTGGCGAGGCCCAGCAGGCGGCCTGCAGCATGGAGCATCATCTGCCGGACAGTTCGCTGCCGCGGCTGCAGCAGTTGCTGGCCTATATGGCCGAACGGCGTGACTGGCCGGCTGCGGGCGGTTTCAGCCGAGCCGGGGGTGAGGGCTGTGATGCGGCTGGCTGATCTGGCGACCGGCGACCGGTTTCGGGTGAAGAAGGTTACTATTGGCAGGGAGATCGGCAAACGGATTGTTGAGATGGGCTTTGTCAACGGCCGGGAGGGACAGGTGGTGCGGCGGGCGTTACTGGGGGATCCGATAGCCGTGCAGATTTTGAACTACTGTGTGTCGCTGCGGCTGGCTGAGGCACGGGGAATTGAGGTGGAAAAGATTGACGGCGATGCGGACCGGTAAGGCCTGGCGGATAGCGCTGGTCGGCAATCCCAATTCCGGCAAGACCACCCTGTTTAACGCCATTACCGGCGCCCATCACAAAGTGGGAAATTATGCCGGGGTAACAGTGGATATCCGGCAGGGGCGGACCGAGATCAACGGCCAGCCGGTGGTGATTTACGATTTGCCGGGGATTTACAGTCTCACCGCTTATTCCCAGGATGAGATCATCGCCCGCGATTTTATCATCGATGAACGCCCCGATGCGATTATCAACGTGGTTGATGCCACCAATATCGAGCGAAATCTCTATCTATGCCTGCAGCTGCAGGAGCTGGGCATTCCGTTGGTGGTGGCTTTGAACGTCTGCGATCAGGCTGAAAACATGGGGATCGTCATCGATACCGGTCTGCTCAGCCAGCTGCTGAAAGTACCGGTTCAGCCCACGGCCGCCAACCGGAAACGCGGGGTGAAGGAACTGCTGGCGCACTTGCCGGCGGTGGTCGGACAATGGGGACAAGTCCGGGCACCGGTTTACTACGGCGGAGAGATCGAGGCCGAGATAACCAGGATTGCCCGGCTGCTCAGCGAAAAAACCGACCTGGCCGGTAGGATACCGTTGCGATGGCTGGCGGTCAAACTTCTGGAAAAGGACAGCGACGCCGCCGCCAAACTGCGCAGATACCCGGGGGCCGGCGGGATATTCCCCGAGGTCGGACGTCACATCCGCCATATCGAAGCCCATTTTGGCAACTATGCGGAAATAATCATTTCCGAGCAGCGGTACGCTGCCGTCCACGGGATCGTCCGCGAGGCGGTCCGGCAGCCGGCGGGGACGGGCCGGCCGACTTTGACCCAGCGGATCGACAGTGTGTTGCTGCACCGGTTCTGGGGATTGCCGATTTTTCTGGTGGCCCTGTGGGCGGTGTTCCAGATCACTTTCGGCCTGGGACGATACCCGGTAGCATGGCTGGACCGGCTGTTTGCCGGTCTTGGTAACTGGCTGGTAGCAAGCATGTCGCCGGGGATCTGGCAAAGCCTGCTGGTCGACGGGGTGATCGGCGGGGTGGGCAGCGTGCTTTCGTTCGTTCCGCTGATTGTTCTGCTTTTTTTGCTGATCTCGCTGCTTGAGGACAGCGGCTATATGTCGCGGGCAGCCTTCATAATGGACCGGTTTCTGCACGCTTTTGGCCTGCACGGACAGTCGTTCCTGCCGATGATCATCGGGTTTGGCTGTTCAGTGCCGGCGGTTATGGCTACCCGCACCCTGCGTAGCCGCAAGGACCGGATTCTGTCGAAACTGAGCCTGACATTCATCAGCTGCGGTGCGAAGCTGCCGGTATACACCCTGCTGGCGGCTGCCTTTTTTCCCGACCGGGCCGGCAACGTGGTGATGTCGGTCTACCTGATTGGGGTGGCCATGGCCCTGTTGTCGTCGATCGTTCTGAAAAAATTCGTTTTCAAGGGGCTGTCCACCCCGTTTGTCATGGAACTGCCGCCCTACCGCCGGCCGACAGCCAAGGGGATTGCGTGGCACGTCTGGGACAAAACCTGTCATTATTTCCGCAAGGCGGCCACCGTTATCCTGGCAGCGTCGATACTGGTCTGGCTTCTGACCACCTTCCCGGTTTCCGAACCGACGGCCGAACAGATCGCCGGGCTACACCGTCAGTTTGCGGCTGAACATCCGGAGGCAACCGAGGCTGACTGGCAGTCCTGTCTGGCCGGTTACCGGCAGGAACAGGCACTGGCCAACAGTGCCGCCGGCCGGTTGGGCCAGGCACTTGCCCCGGTTTTTGCCCCGCTGGGCTTTAACTGGAAGATCGGGGTGGCGGCGATCACCGGGGTGTCAGCCAAGGAGGTGATAGTTTCCACTCTCGGGGTGCTGTACCGGGCCGGTGATAATGGAGACACCGAGGGCGGACTGGTTGCCGTCCTCCGCTCCGACCCGGAGTTTACCCCGGTTACAGCCTACGGGCTGATGCTTTATACCCTGCTGAGCTTTCCCTGCCTGGCGACGCTGTCGGCCATCCGGGCTGAGATTGGCGGCGGCTGGCTTCTGTTCAGCATGGGGTACAACCTGGGACTGGCCTGGCTGGTGTGTTGGCTGTCATACCAGCTTGGTTCTGCCTGGTTTTAGGAGGTGGTGCGGGAACAAGGGGTTTTCCGGCCCGGGGAATGGACGGGTAACAGTGCAAGATTGGTTTTACCGGCACGATTAAAGTATTATTCAAGAGGGGTTGCGGCATGGAAAAAATTTCCCGGTTTATGGAGGAAAAACTGCTGCCGGTGGCTGGGCTGATTTCCACCCAACGGCACCTCTGCGCCTTGCGGGATGGTGGCTCGATTATACTGATGCTGATGATGGTAGGCTCGCTGTTCCTGATCATCAGCAATCCGCCGGTTGAATTTCTGGCCGATATGGTTGAGCCGTATGCCCCGGCTCTCAACCGGATGGTGTACACCACCTTCGGGGTAAGCGGGCTTTTGGCCTCATTCGGTATTTCCTTTGCCTTGGCCACGTCGTACAAGCTGGACGGACTGTCTTCGGCCGGAGTGGGAGTAGGAGCATTCCTGCTAGCCAATCCGCTGACGGCCGACAACAACATCGATTTAACCTTAATGGGAAGCAAAGGATACTTTGTGGCCATGATCCTCAGCTTTTTTGTGGTAGAAATGCTGCGGTTTTTTGACCGGCGCAATATCAGGATCAAGATGCCGGCCGGGGTGCCGCCGGCAGTCGCCCAGTCATTTTCCGCTCTGATTCCGGCCATTTGTATTTTATCGTTTATCTGGCTGGTCAATCAGTTTCTGGCTAATTTCGAGACCAGCATACCTGCCCTGATCGATCAACTGGTCACCAAGCCGCTGGTGCTGATCGGCGGATCGTTTGTTTCAGCACTGATGGCCACCTTTTTCACCCAGATCATCTGGTCGTTTGGCCTGCACGGCGATATGATTGTCACCACCTTTGTCGGCCCGGCCTGGGATGTGATGAGCCTGGAAAACGCGATGGCCAAGGTGGCCGGGCTGGAGCCTCCCCATTCCATTTCCAACCAGATTTGGGAGATATTCGTCAACAACGGCGGCTCCGGGGCCACCCTGGCGCTGGTGTTCCTGATGCTGACCAAGGCCCGTTCGGCCCATCTGAAAATGATTGGCCGCACTGCCTTCTGGCCGGGGATTTTCAACATCAACGAGCCGGTGATATTCGGCCTGCCGATTGTGCTGAACCCAATCATGGTTATTCCGTTCATCATCTGCCCGATGCTGAACATGGCCGTCAGCTATCTGTGCTTTGAACTGGGCCTGGTAAGCAAAACCTACGCTTCAGTTCCCTGGACCACCCCGGTTTTGTTCAGCGGCTTTCTTTCCACCGGCGACTGGAAAGCCTCGCTGCTGCAGCTGTTTAACCTTATAATGTGCGGACTAGTGTATTACCCGTTTTTCCGGATCGTCGACAACCAGCGGCTGCGGGAGGAGCAGCAGGTCCAGTGACCGTCACAGAAGGGAACCGGCGGAGAACTGCCGGACGGTGCAGACGCCGCCGGCGGCTGACGCCGGCCGGAACCGGGAATTTAATGGGCTGCTGCCGGCCACAGTTTGACAGACTGATATTTAGGAACTATAATGACAATTAGCTGATGTATGGGCAGACGGATCGGCCGATATGGAGGCTGTGGTGGTGGATTAAAAATTAAAAAAGGAAGGTAATGGTTATGAAAAAGGTTTGTCTGTGTATGTTGCTGTGTCTGGTTGCAGCTATGGTGGTGAGTGGCGGAGATGCCCTGGCAAAAGAGGTGGCTGGTGGTAGTGGGCAGAAATCAGGCATTGTCTTTGTCTGGGGCGACAATGACATAGGGGAGCCCAGGGGAACGCCGGTGGTCGGGCTTACGATTGGCGGGCAGATGCCGAACAAGCTGGGCTTCAGTGAAACCACGGGGGTGAGCGGCCTGTTGCCGCTCGAAAATTTAACGGCAAGTGGCCCTTACAGTATAGACGGTTTTACCTATCGCGGCGTTAAGTACGGTACAAATAT
>JAOAFP010000042.1 GCA_026416215.1 Negativicutes bacterium
GGGCGGGCGTCGGGCATTGCCGGCATCCCCACTCCCGATGCCCAGCTTCTTGGCCGTCACCGTTTCAGTTTACTTTGGCTGGCGGCCGACGATCTGAACGCTGTGTCACAACGGTCGCGCCGCTGGCGGACCCCGCTGTTCCTGCACCAGAAACAGGATCTTTACATGCTGAGCCAGCGGCTGGAGCGGTTTCAGCTGCCGCCGGCTGAAATCACCCCGCCGGCTGAGTACTCGTTGTTCAGCCTGAGTGGCAACAGCGAGCTGTCCTGCTGTAAAAAGGCCCTGAACAGCAACGAAGTGGTGATCAGGGTGTTCAATCCCGGACAGACCATTGAACGGGCAGCGGTCAGGAGCAAGGTATTCAGGAACTACCGTCCGGCCAGTCTGGCCGAACAGCCGGTTGGCAAAAGCAGTAAAAAAGCTGAGGATGACAAGATCCGGCCAAATCAGGCGGCTACCTGGCTGGCCAGCTGGTGAAACCGGCCGGCACAAGAGCAAACGCCGCACCATAGCGCGGCGTTTGCTCTTGTCGGGATAAGCCGTAAAAGCAGCCCGGGGAAAAGAACTTGGGCAGAAAAGTGTGAAACCGGACACAGAAGGCGAAGAATGGACAACGGTAATAACATAAAAATCAGACTGCTTGCTCTCGATCTGGACGGCACGCTAAACAACAGTGAACACCAAATCAGCCCCCGGACCCTGAAAGCCTTGATGGCCGCCCAGCGTCAGGGGATAAAAATCGCTTTGACTTCGGGCCGCCCGGCCCCCGGTTTGCGCCGGGAGGCCGAATGGCTGCAACTGGCCGCTTACGGCGGCTACCTCCTCTCCTATAACGGCGGCCTGGCTGTCCGGGCGGCTGACGGCGTGGTGCTGTTTGAAAACCGTATACCGCGGGGACTGGCCGTCGAACTGCTGAGACACATTGAGCCGCTGCCGGTGGTGCCGGTGGTGGACGACGGGCACCACATTTATACTGACAACCCCGACAACTACAAGATCCGCGACGCCGGCAAGGGTAACTGCCTGCCGCTGAAAATTGTGGCCAACGTGGCTGGCGCGGTAGACTTCGATCCAGGCAAGATCGCCATCGCTGCCCCGCCGGAGACTATGGCCGAGCTGGGGGAAGAGATTACTGCCCCGTTCAGGCAGCGGCTGTCGTTTGTGTTTTCTGCCCCTTTTTACCTGGAATGCACGGCTCTGGGGGTGAGTAAGGGCAACGGCCTGGCCAGGCTGGCCGGAGCGATTGGGGTTGACCGTCGGGAAATAATGGCCTTTGGCGATGCCGACAATGATATCGAGATGCTGAGATTTGCCGGTTGCGGTGTGGCTATGGGCAACGCCGGTGACACCGTCAGACAGGCCGCCGATCTGGTCACCCTCAGCAATGACCAGGACGGGATCGCCGTGGTGGTGGAGCGGCTGCTGGACAACGGTGGCTACTGGCCGCCGGCCGGGACATAACCGCCTGGGTCGCCCGGATCCGGCTGACTGCAAAGGACAAAAATCAAGCCGCCGGCGCCGCGAGTGTGCCGGCGGCTTGATTTTTACGGCGGCTGCGCAGACTACAGGAATCTGACGTCAATCCGGTTGCGCGGCGGCACGCGGTGGAAGCGGAACCGAGGCAGACCGAACATCAGGGCGTGTTGCAGGCTGTGACCGGCCGGCAGACTGAGTACATCCAGCACCCGTTGGTTATTTTCGGCGGCGATTTTGAAAAACCCTGCCCAGCATGTTCCCCAGTTTCTGGCCTGGGCGGCCAGTTCAAACGTCCGCAGGGCGATCACGCAGTCACCAAAGCTGTCGGGATTATCGTCGGCAGCGTAGGCGATTAGCAGGTGAGGAGCGCCGCGGTTGACCACGTCATAGCCTCCGGCCAGACGTTCACGGGCACTGGCGGGCAGGATGCGCTGGTCGATCAGCCAGTCCAGGCATTTGGCGCTCAGGTCGGCTACCCTGTCTCGCCCTGAAACCACCAACCACTTCACTGGTTGCAGATTTTTCGCCGACGGCGAATACTGACAGACCGCCAGCATTTCGAGGATCTCTCCCTGGGGTAGTTCGTCGGGCCTGAAATAACGGGTGGAGCGGCGGTTTTTCACCAACCCGGCAAATTCGGGGTAGGAAGGCTGGACGGACAGCGGCTCTCCCCGCTCTCCGGCCAGGCCGTCAGCGGCAATCTCAATGGCCGCGGTCGGGCATACGGCCAGACAGTGACCGCAGGCTGAACAGATGGTCTGGTAATTGGCTCTAAGTTCGGGAAACTGGCCTTCGGCACCGGTGAACAGCGACCACGGGCAGTGGCGGGCACACAGTCCGCATTTTGTACATTTGCTGGCGTTAATATTCAGCATCGTCACCTACTCCCCCAATCTTCTAAATTTCCCGGCCGTGCCGGGTTCCGGCAGCCGGTCAGCGGATAAAGCTGGTGACCACTTCCCGGCGGCCGGGGGGAATATCCACCTGGTCGCCGGCCAGGCGGATACACTTTATCAGCCAGGCCATGTTGCGGGCCAGGTTGACCATGGTCTGAAGTCCCTCGCCGTCCTGGCTGACTTCTCCGGCCTCGCGGCCGAACCCCATATTCCAGTACGACGAACCCACCACGAACATCTGGCCGATAGTGAAAAAGTGGTTAAGGGTGTCGAAGGTGTGCACCGCCCCGGCCCGGCGGACAGCCACCACCGCTGCCCCCACCTTGCGGCGGAAGAGGTCGCCATTGACGCAGGCCACCATTGCCGCCCGGTCGATGAAGGCCTTGATCTGGGCGGTGGGACCGGCGCAGTACACCGGCGACCCGAGGATGATACCATCGGCCGCCTGCATTCTGGCCAACCACTGGTTGAGCGGATCGCCATCGATAGCGCAGCGGCCGTCCTGCCGCCGGCGGCAGGCACCGCAGCCCGAGCAGCCGTTCACCGTCTGGCTGCCGAGATCGATAATTTCCGTCGTTATTCCATGCCTTCCCATCTCGTCGGCCACGGTGGTCAGAAGGCGGTGAGTGTTGCCCCGCGGACGGGGACTGCCGTTAAAAGCCAGGACTAGCATTGCATGTTCCCCCTTATTTAGTGCGGTGACCGGCTGCTGCCGGTGTGACCGCTCAGAGATAGCGCAGGTAAATATAGGCGGTGGATATGATTATCGACAGGATCATCAGCGGGAAACCGATCGCCAGATAGCGGCGGAAGGTAATCAGGTACCCCTCCTGGGCGGCCAGTCCGGCCACCACCACGTTGGCACTGGCCCCGATCAGCGTCCCGTTGCCGCCCAGGCAGGCCCCCAGTGCCAGACTCCACCACAGCGGTTCGAGGTTGGCAACCCCCATTGTTCCCAGGTCCTTGATCAGCGGGATCATCGTGGCCACAAACGGGATGTTGTCGACAAAGGCCGAAGCGATGGCACTCAGCCACAAAATCAGCATGGCGGTGGCGGAGGTGTCGCCGGCGGTAAGTGCTATTAACCGTTCAGCCAGAAGGCTGATCACCCCGGTTTCCACCAGGCCGCCCACCAATACGAACAGTCCGACGAAAAAAAACAGCGTCACCCATTCTACCCGGCTGAAAACATGCTCGAGGTTGGTCTCCGTCCCCCGCTGGGTGAGCAACATCAGCAGGGTGGCTCCCAGCATGGCACAAGTGGCAGTTTCCAGCTGTATGGTCCGGTGCAGGAAAAACAGCCCGATGGTCAGGGCCAGCACCGCCAGACAGATTTTCAGCAGACGGGGATTTTTTATCTGTTTCCGCTCATCAAGGGACATAATCATTCCGGGGTCATGCCCCTCGCTCACCAGTGAATGGCGGTAAACAAACAGCAGGCAGGCGATGGTCACCGCATGGATGAGAGCCGAAACCAGAGCCAGGTTTTCGATAAAGCTCATAAAGGTCAGTTCATTAACTGCGCTGCCGATCATTATGTTGGGGGGATCGCCGATAAGGGTGGCTGTGCCACCGGTGTTGGACGCGATGATCTGGGCGATCAGGTAGGGAATGGGCTTGAGTTTCAGCTGCCGGGCGATGCTGACGGTTACCGGCACCATCAGCATCACAGTGGTGACGTTGTCGAGAAAAGCCGAGCCAACTGCAGTCAGGGTGCTCAGGGCAACGAACAGCCTGGCCGGGTGGCCGCCCACCCGTTTGGCTGTCCAGATGGCCAAAAACCGGAATAACCCGGAATCCCCGGTGATGGTGACGATAATCATCATTCCTACCAGCAGGCCAATGGTGTTGAAGTCAATGTGATGAATGGCCTGGTGCTGGTCAATGATCCCCACTGTCAGCATGGCCGCTGCTCCGGCCAGGGCGACGATGGTGCGGTGGATTTTTTCCCAGACAATCAGGGCGTAGGCCAGGCAGAAAATAATCATCGCCGCCAGCGGCTGGTCAATCGGACAAATCATCGCCATCCTCGTCACAGAGCGTTTTACGGGGGCAAATCACCCGTCCTGAGACTACTACAGCCGGCGGGGGATGTCAATAACGGCCGGGTCATCCATCCGGGATCGGGCGTTTTTACGCCTTCGGCCGGGTCCGAAAAGGGCGCCGTCCGGGCAGTCAGACGGTTAACCCTATACCCAGCACAGGGGAATTTGCCGGCCGCGGTCGCAATGCTCCCGCTGTTAGGGGCGATGCTCCATTTGTCCAAACGTCCGGGCAGTGGTATAATGCAGGCAACAATTTCGGCTCTGGCCGTCGAAAATAAGGTGACAGTTTTGACCGGGAATGAAATAAGACAAAGTTTTCTCGATTTTTTTGCCGGCAAGGGACACCTGATTCAGCCGAGTGCATCCCTGATTCCGGAAGACGATCCCACCTTACTGCTGATTGGGGCGGGAATGGCGCCGCTAAAGCCGTACTTCACCGGCAAGCTGGTGCCGGCCAACCGGCGGATGGCTTCCTGCCAGAAGTGCATCCGTACCGGCGATATTGACAACGTCGGCCGTACCGCCCGTCACCACACTTTCTTCGAAATGCTGGGCAACTTTTCGTTTGGCGACTATTTCAAGCGCGAGGCCATTGCCTGGGGCTGGGAATACGTGACCGGGGTGCTGAAACTGCCGCCCGGCCGGTTGTGGGTGAGCGTCCACACCGATGACGACGAGGCGGCCGGTCTCTGGCAGGAGGTGGTGGGCATCCCGGCCGGACGGATTGTTCGCCTGGCTGACAATTTCTGGGAAATAGGACCGGGACCGTGCGGACCGTGCTCGGAGATCTACGTGGACCAGGGTGAGGAATTTGGTTGCGATAATCCGGCCTGCGGGGTGGGATGTGACTGCGATCGCTACCTTGAGATCTGGAATCTGGTGTTCACCCAGTACGACCGCGACGAGGCCGGCAATTACACCCCTCTTGCCCAGAAGAACATCGACACCGGGGCCGGGCTGGAGCGGATCGCCGCTGTCATGCAGGGGAAGAGGTCAAATTACGAGACCGATTTGGTTTTCCCGATCATAAAATGCACGCAGGATATTGCCGGTTACGCCTACGGGCGGGACGGGCGGCGCGATGTGTCGTTCAACGTGATTGCCGACCACCTGCGCAGCGTGGTGTTTATGGTGGGCGACGGGGTGCTGCCGGCCAACGAGGGCCGGGGCTATGTGCTGCGGCGGCTGCTGCGACGGGCGGTGCGACACGGCCGGCTGCTGGGGATCGAGCGGCCATTCCTGGTCGAACTGGCCGGGGTGGTGGTGGAGATGTTTGGCGGCCACTACCCCAATTTGGCGGAGAAACAATCCTACATCGCCAACATTATCAGTATGGAAGAGGAGCGGTTCAACCGGACGCTGGCCCAGGGGCTGGACCTCCTTAAGGATGAGGTGGACCGGCTGGCGGCAGCCGGACTGACGGTCATGCCCGGGGAGACGGTTTTTAGGCTGTACGATACTTTCGGCTTCCCCTGGGAACTTACCGGTGAGGTGCTGAAGGAAAGCGGGCTGGGTTTTGACAGCGGCCGGTTTGAGGAATGTATGGAGGAACAGCGGCAGCGGGCCCGGGCTGCCCGGGACGAAAGCGGTGAATTTGCCGTCGTGCCGGATTTGGCCGGGCTGGCCGGCCGGACGGTGGAATACCGGCCGGAAGCGAAGGAAAGCCAGGTGCTGGAAGTTTTCCGCGGCAGCGAGATTGTTGGGCAGGTTGCGGCCGGTGACGGACCGGTGGCGGTGGTTCTGGCTGCTTCGCCCTTCTACCCTGAGGGGGGCGGACAGGTAGGGGACAGCGGCTGGCTGGAGGCCGACAGCCTGCGGTTCCGGGTGGACACCTCCCGTCGGCTGCCGGACGGCACTCCATTTGTGATCGGTGAGGTGGTTGAGGGTTACCTGACGCCGGGATTGTCTGTCCAAACACTGGCCGACCGGGCCCGCAATGCCGCCATCGCCCGCAACCACTCGGCCACCCATCTGCTGCACGCGGCACTGCGCAAGGTGCTGGGCGGGCACGTCAACCAGGCTGGATCGCTGGTTGATGAGGATCGGCTGCGGTTTGACTTTTCCCATTTCCAGGCCCTGACAGCCGACCAGCTGAAACGGGTGGAGGATCTGGTCAACGCCAAGATCTGGGCTAGCCTGCCCACCACCATTTCCTGCATGGGACAGGCTGAGGCCAGACAGCGGGGGGCAATGGCCCTGTTCGGCGAAAAGTACGGCGACCGCGTCCGCGTCGTCAGCGTCGGCGATTTCAGCCGGGAACTTTGCGGCGGCACTCACGTCCGCCATGCCGGCGAGATCGGCATATTCAAGATAGTCAGCGAGGAGAGTGTGGCGGCGGGCATGCGCCGGATCGAGGCCGTAACCGCCCAGGGGGTGCTGGAACTGGTGCGCCGGCAGGAGGAATGGCTGGCTGGCGGCAGCAGGCTGTTGCGCTGTGCCCCGCCCGAACTGGCCGGGCGGCTAGAAGGACTGCTGGCCCGCAACCGAGATCTGGAAAGGGAAGTGGCCCAGCAAGCCATGGTTATCGCCCGCAGTCAGGTCGAGCGGATAGCGGCCTCGGCCGAGGAAGTCGGCGGACACCGGCTGGCTAAGGCGACGGTGGCGGTGAAGACAGTGGATGAACTGCGGGGGGTGGCCGATCTGGTCCGCGACCGGCTGGGAAGCGGGGCGGTAGTGGCCGGAGCGGCCATCGACGGCAAGTATAATATGCTGGTGGCCCTGACCGCCGACCTGGTGGAGAAGGGGCTCAAGGCCGGCGTGCTGGTCAAGCAGGTGGCCGCCCGTCACGGCGGGAGTGGCGGCGGCCGGCCAGAGCTGGCCCAGGCCGGGTTCAGACGGGAGGACGATCTGCGGTCGGCGATGGCTGAGGCCGGGGACTGGCTGGCCGGACAGCTGAGCTGACAGCGGACGCAGGGGGAGGACAGATGGGCGACAATCTGCAGGACACCAGGCAATTCAAGCTGCCGGCCGAGGAAAAGCTGTCGGCGCCGGAGATCCTGGCCCAGGTGTACACGGCCCTGGAGGAGAAGGGCTACAACCCGGTTAATCAGATCGTCGGGTTTTTGTTGTCGGGCGATCCAGCCTACATTACCAGCCACAGAAATGCCCGGACGATAATCCGGCGGGTGCCGCGGGACGAACTGCTTGAAGAAATCGTGCGGTCATACCTCGACCAATGCGCTATAACCGGCTCGGGCCGACCGGCCTGACCGTTTCGGAGCTGTGTTTTGGTAGTCTGACCATAGGCCCGCTACAGGTTGGCCTGCCGCTTGAACAGGGAGCTGGACTTATCCGCCTGGCCCTGGAAAATGGAATAAATTTCATCGATACGGCCGAGCTCTACCGGACCTACCCCTACATCCGCCGGGCACTGTCCGGCTGGAGCGGTGAGGTGGTGGTGGCCAGCAAGAGTTACGCCTGGCAATACCGGGATATGGCGGACAGCGTCGAGCGGACCCGTCGCGAGCTGGACCGGGACGTAATCGAGATTTTTCTTCTGCACGAACAGGAGTCTGCTTCCACCTTGCGCGGACACCGTCCGGCCCTCGACTGCCTTCTGGAGCTCAAGGCCAGGGGAGTGGTGAAGGCGGTGGGAATTTCCAGCCACTTTGTGGCGGCGGTGCAGGCGGCAGCCGAAATGACCGGGGTGGATGTGATTCACCCGCTGCTCAACCGGTCTGGAATCGGCATTGCCGACGGTGGGGCCGGGGAGATGAAACTGGCGGTTGAACGGGCCCTGGCGGCCGGTAAGGGAGTGTACATCATGAAAGCTCTGGCCGGAGGTCACCTGATTGCCGACGTGCCGGCCGCGATCGGCTGGGTGAGGGAGATCGGGGCGGCGGCAGTGGCGGTGGGTATGCAGTCCGAGGACGAGTTGCTTTTTAACATAAGTTTGTTCAATGAACAGGAAATCGACCCGGAGCTGGCGAACAGACTGAAGGGCCGGCAGCGCCGGCTGTGGGTGGAAGACCACTGCAGCGGCTGCGGAAACTGCCTGGCGGTTTGTCGCAACCGGGCCCTCAGCCGGAAGGACGGCAAGGTGACGGTTGAGGCAGACAGATGCGTGTTGTGCGGCTATTGTGCCTCCACCTGTCCGGATTTCTGCCTGAAGGTGGTGTGATGGCGGCCGGCCGGATACTGGCCCTGGACGTGGGCGAGAAAAACATTGGTCTGGCCCTGAGTGATGCTGGCCGGGTGTTCGGGCAGCCATATGGCGTGCTGCACCGACGCGGCTGGCGGCAGGAACAGGCTGAACTAAAGGAAATCGTCGAACGGGAACAAGTCAGTGAGATTGTGGTCGGACTGGCAGTCAGCCTCGACGGCGGCGAGGGGGAGGCAGCGGCCAGATGCCGGGCTTACGGCGAAAAGATCATGGCTTGCGGTCTGGTTGAACGGGTGGTTTTCTGGGACGAACGGCTGACCAGCCGGGCGGCCGACCGGCAGCTGGTGGCGGCCGACGTCAGCCGTAAAAAACGCCGGCAGATCAACGATAAGATTGCGGCTGCCCTGATTCTTCAGGGCTATCTCGACCGTCAGCGGACGGTCAAAATAACCGATTGCGGGGGGAAACATGATTAGGGACGAAAAAGACTGGGAAGAGCAGGAAGGGGAGCCGTTGGTTGAACTGACCGACGAAAACGGTGAGGTGTCGTATTTCATCGAAGAAGCGGTGCTGGAGCTGGATGGCAAGCGGTTTGCCGTGCTGGCCCCGGTTCACGACGACGAGGACGAAAACTGTGCCTGTTGCGGCGATCAGGACGACGATGACTACGAGCTGATCGCCAGGATTGACGTCGACGAAAACGGCGAGGATGTGTATGTCGACCCCAGTGACGAGGAGTATCAGGCAGTGTGTCGGATGCTGGAAAGTTACGATTCCGGGGAAGAGGAAGAATAGACCAAGCTGAGGCCCGGCGGTTGCCGGTCGTTGTGCAGTTGAAGGCGGCTGCGACGGATGAGGCAGGGGAAGGGGATGTTTAAATATGCGCGATTACCAGGCGCTGATGGCCGAACTTGTCACCGAAATCGACGAGGTTGACGTCCAGCATGGCAAAATAGTCCTGTTGCTGGCTCAGCTGGAGCAGACCGTGAACCGGACGCCGCTGGGGATGAAGCCAGATTTTGTGGCAGTGGCATCGGTGCTGCATGATCTGCGCGAATACATCAGGGAGCACTTTGCCACCGAGGAAACCCTGATGGCCGGCTGCAACTATCCCGATCTGGAGGCTCACCGCAGCGAACACCGGTTTTTTTCTGACCGGGTAGGGAAGTTCGTCGACCAGTTCAACCGCGAGGGTTCGGGAGTGGCCGGCGATATTTTGTTTTTCATCAAGGGCTGGATTGGCACCCATATCAAAAATACTGACCAGAAATACGTGCCGTTTCTTAAAGACAGATACCGGTGACCTTCCGGGAGGATGGGCCGGCCTGCAAGGTCGGATGAAGATGCCAAAGACCGGCGGGCGTTATCCATGGTTGTTCTGGACCGCTGATTTACCGGCGCTGTCCGACCGGCAGCTGGCAGCGATAACTGATGGATGGCCGGAGCAGTGGCGACGGCGGGTGGCCGCTCTTCGCCGGCCGGCCGACCGGCTAGCAGTGGTGGCCTCGCGACTGCTGTGGTTGTACGGGTTCCGCCGCTGGCGGCTGGACGCTGCCCGTTGCCGGACTGACGGTTTCGGCAAGCCGTACCTGCCCGGCGGGGAATATTTTTTCAATATCAGTCACTCCGACGGCTGTGCCGCCGCCGGCTTCGACCGTCAGCCGATCGGGGTTGATATTGAAGTGGTGACTGAAACCGATTTGTCGGTGGCCGGGCATTATTTCGCGCCGGTCGAGGTGGCCGACCTGCAAGCCCGGCCGGCCGGCGGCCGGCTGGATTATTTTTTTTGGCTGTGGACGCTGAAGGAGTCATACATCAAGGCTGACGGGCGGGGGATGAGGATCGATCTGTCCTCGTTCTCCTTTCGCTGCCGGGGACGCCGGGTGGAGTTTGCTGGCGACGGGGACTGGCAGTTCCAATCACAACTGGTCGGCGGCAAGTACCGGCTGGCCGTCTGCCGGCGGCGGGGACGCCGGCCGGCGCGGGTGGTGGCTCTCACCTGGCAGGAACTTACCAGGCAACCGACGACAGGGGACAATTGTGATCAGGGCAGTGGTGTTTGATCTTGACGGAACCATATATTTTGGCCAGACGGTGGCCGATTACGCCCGGGAGACGGTGTCCGGCCTCGCCACCCGGGGGGTAGCGGTGCGTTTTTGTTCGAACATCACCCGGGCCGGGCGGGCGACGGTCGGCAAAAAAATGCGCGGTATGGGATTTGACGTGGCCGATGAGCATATTTACACCTCGTCGGAAGCGGTGGTCCGTTACGCTTTGACCGCCGGCCTGCGGCGGGTTTATGCCGTCGGCGGTGAGGAATTCCGGCAGCTGATTGCAGCGGCCGGGATAACGGTGACCGATGACTGCCGGGAGGCACAGGCCGCCCTGGTGGCCATGCCGTCCCAGCCCACCTGGCAGCTGATCGAGGATCTGATGGTCGTGGCCGGGCGGAACCGGCCGATCGTGGCCTGCAACCGCGATCCGGTCTATCCGGTGGAGGGCGGCCGGCTGAAACCCGGGCTGGGAACTTTCCTGGCGGCGGCCGAGACGGCCTGTGGCCGGCCGGTTGACCGGGTGGTGGGGAAACCGTCGCCTGATATGCTAGGATATATAGCCGCCGACTGCCGGGTCGGACCGGCGGAAATGCTGATGGTGGGCGACCTGCTGACCAGCGACGTGGCGGCCGCAAGGGCGTTTGGTTGCCGGTCGGCCTGGGTAAGCCGGGAGCACTCCCACGAACCGGATTATATTATCAGCGATTTGCGGCAGATACTGGCGATCGTGGAGGGGATGGGATGAAAAAGGCGCTGACAGTTTGTCTGGCAATGATGATGATGGCGGTGTTGCCGGGCGGGACGCTGGCATCATCGGTCTGGCTGGCTAACGGGGTGACAACCGACACTGGCGGGACACTGGTCGGGTTCAACCGTGACTCCCGTCCCGACGGACAGCAGCTTATGTGGATCAAACCCGACAGCGGGTTTAGCTATTTTGCTCTGTTTGCCCCCGACCTGTTCGACAACCGGCAGCCGGTGATCGGGGTTAATCAGGCCGGGCTGCTGGTCGCCAGCCTGCCGGTGATCACTATCCCGGTAGTCTACCGGCAGGATATGACGTACAACCACAACCTGATCCGCCAAATTCTCAGGCAGTGCGGAACGGTGGATGACC
>JAOAFP010000043.1 GCA_026416215.1 Negativicutes bacterium
AGATGTGTATAAGAGACAGGATTGATGCCACACGAAACACCGTGTCGACACTCATCGGCCTGCCCCTGAGCAGATCGGCATAGCCGATAGCCAGCGACCAGACAACCCGTTGCCGGCTAAAGATGGCTGCCGCCATACCCGGAACCCGAAACCGCCGCATTTCTTTCCTGAGCACCCGGCCAATGTCGGAGGCCGGCATTTCCCGCAGTTCAGCTGCCGGCTCGCCGATCAGGGTTTGTTTCCTTTCCCGGTAATAGCGGCGGATGATTTTTTTCAGGCGAAATATTTCGTTGACTATTATCATCAGGCTGTCATTCCGTTTGCGGACGATAATAAAACGGCGTTATAAACCGCGCCGGTACCTCCCTCCGCTCCGGTTTATTCGTTGCCGCCCGGG
Source organism: Negativicutes bacterium (assembly GCA_026416215.1). Lineage (GTDB taxonomy): Bacteria > Bacillota > Negativicutes > SKW292 > SKW292 > SKW292. The sequence goes on from JAOAFP010000043.1 coordinate 398, forward strand.
ATATATCCTGCCCTTGCACTAGGCCTTCCTCCACCGGCCGCGGCAAGCATTTCCAGTAGTTCATCACCGGTCATGACAGGCAGAGACAGCCGTCGGGCCCTGTCGATTTTGTTGCTGCCGGGCTTGTCGCCGACAATCAGGATGTCGGTTTTTTTGCTGACGTTTTCGCTGATATTCACTCCCAGCGACCGAAGTTGTTCAGCTAAACCGCTGCGGGTCATTCCGGCTACCGTTCCGGTCACAACCACGGTTTTACCCCTGAGGGGAAAGTCGGCAAACGGCTGGGCCGGTCCGACCGCACCGGTGGCCACACCGGCCTGCTTCAGTCTGGCTATCCGTTCTATCATTGCCGGTCGCCGCAGAGTGTCGCAGACCGAGCTGGCAACGGCTGGCCCCACTCCCTCAACTGCTGACAGTTCAGCCACTGACGCCGCAGCTATTGTCTCGAGGTCGCCGAAACGTCCGACCAGCAGCCGGGCAATGCTGAGGCCGACGTGCCTGATCCCCAGGGAAAACAGCAGGCGTTCCGCCCCCCGGGTTTTGCTCCGTTCAATAGCCGACAGGAGGTTGCCGGCCGATTTTGCGGCAAATCCCGGCAGCCCGATCAGCTGACCGAAGGTCAGAAAGTACAGATCCGCATAATCGCTGATCAGCCCATGCCTTAGCAAGAGGTCAACGGTACTATCCGACAGCCCCTCGATATCCATAGCATCCCGACCGGCAAAGTGGCTGATCGCCCGCCGGACAACGGCCGGGCAGCGTTCATTGCCACACCTGACCGCAACTTCGTCGTAACTTTTCTGCAGCTTGCTGCCGCAAGCCGGGCAATTGTCGGGTACGATGAACCTGACGGTGCCCGGAGGACGTTTTTCGGGCAGTATATCCAGTATCTGGGGGATAATTTCCCCGGCCTTGATAATCCGGCAGGTATCGCCAATCCGGATGTCTTTCTCCTGCAGGATGTCAAAGTTATGGATGCTGGCGTTGGTTACGGTAGTTCCGGCCAGACGGGTGGGGGTAAGCCTGGCCACTGGGGTTATATTGCCCAGTCGCCCGACTGACAGTTCGATGTCCAGGATTCTAGCCTCGGCAATCTCCGGGGGGAATTTGTAGGCGATTGCCCAGCGAGGCTCGTGTGATGTCTCCCCCAGAGCCTCCTGGATGTCCACTGAGTCAACCTTTATTACCAGCCCGTCGATTTCGTAAGGCAGACGACTACGGAACCCGGCGTAATCACGGCAAAACTCAGCCAGCCCGCCGATATCGCTGAAGTTGTGCCATTCGCCGTTGACCGGCAATCCCAGCGAAAGCAGGTAAGTCAGCAGTTGTTGCTGGCTGTCAGCCAGCCGCTGGGGAGATGAATAAAAACAGGCCGACAGATTGAAAAACGCCGTTTCTTCCGGGTTTTGGCGACGGATGGCCCCGGCCGCGGCATTGCGGGGATTGGCCAGTGGCCGCAGATTGTTTTTCCGGTAGTGCCGGTTAATCCGTTCAAACTCGCATTTGGGCAGAAATACTTCGCCACGTACCTCCATATGCGGCGGAAATTCACCTTTCAGTCTGGTCGGAATGGCAGTAATGGTTCTGATGCCCGGCAGGATGTCGTCACCAGTGCGACTGACGGCACCGGCCAGCTGCCCGCTAATATAGGTCAGTCCCACAGCCACTCCGTCAATTTTTGGTTCAACCGTGAAGCTTGCTTCCGGGTAGCGTTGTTTGATTTTCCGGCAAAAAGCCACAAGCTCCTCGATGTTCAGGGCGTTGCCCAGCGATAACATCGGCTTGTGGCCTTTGGCGGACACGATTTTACGGTTGCCTACCCTGCCGGTCGGTGAGTCTTCGGTTCGCCAGTGCGGGTTTTGTCGTTCTGCATCCAGCAACTGACGGAACAGAATGTCGTATTCGTGGTCACTGACCAGCGACTGATGCCTCTCATGGTAGTAATAATCCAGTTCGGCAACTCTTTGTTTCAAAGCAATATACTGTTCGTAGGTCATAGGTTACTCCTGTTGCCTGTCCGGTCCGGCAGCCCGATTTGCCGGCGGCAGCAGTTATATTTTCTCGCCGGTAACCCGCAATTTGGCCAGCGACGGCACCAGCCGCCTGACCCCGGCCTGATCAAAGCTTACGGCAATTTCCTGACGGCTGCATTCGATGACAGTTCCGTCACCGAATTTTCTGTGCTGAACCCTCGTTCCTAGTGGTATGGGAGTGAATTCTTCATCTCCGGGAACCGACAGGCCAATTTTTACTGCAGCACGTGCGTTGTCCAGCGGCCGACCGGCCGGCCCGGCTCCCCCACTGTTGAACAGCGGATTTCCGGATTGGCCGGCTGGCACGACTGATGGCAGCTGTCGCAGGTATCGGTCTGGGATTTCACTGATGAACCGGGACGGTTCATTGAAGCTAACCCGTCCGAACAAACCCCGCGAACGGCAGTTAGTCAGGTAGAGGCTGGAACGGGCCCGGGTGATGCCAACGTAAAACAACCGCCGTTCCTCCTCCAGTGCATCGTCGTCACCATAGGCGCGCCGGTGGGGAAAAATAGTTTCTTCCATTCCCGATATGAACACGTTGTCAAACTCCAGACCCTTGGCTGCGTGCAGGCTCATAAGCACTACCCGGTCACCGGCCGTTTCGGCATCGTCAATATCGCTGAGCAGCGCGATATGGGTGAGAAAATCCCCCAGGCCGGCGTCGGGGTTTTCGGCGGCAAAACTTTCAATCACACCCCTGAGCTCATTGAGGTTTTCCAGCCGCTGCTCCGTCTGACTGTCCTTTTGTTCCCGCCAGTACGCCTCATAGCCCGACTGGCTGGCAACCAGATCGTACAGTTCTCCCAGCCCGACGGTCTGGTGGCGGTTATGCCAGCTGATTACGCCGAGACAAAACGTATCAATGTTTTCCCGGACAGATGCCGTCAACCCCCCGATTTCCCGTTGCTGGCATAGGGCCTCAAACAGCGGCAGACCATTAGTCTGTGCCCACTGGTTGATTTTCGACCAGGTGGCAGTGCCTATTCCCCGTGGAGGAAGATTGATAATCCGCTGGAGACTGATGTCGTCGTCCGGGTTGACCACCAGTCGCAGATAGGCCAGCATGTCTTTTATTTCCCGTCGTTCGTAAAATCTGAGGCCACCAACGATTATGTAAGGAATGCCCCGGGTGATCAGGCTTTCCTCAATAGCCCGCGACTGGGCGTTCATCCGGTACAGAACCGCAAACTGGCCCAGGCCCGCCCCCTGCTGGAGGGAACGCTGAATGACCGTGGCAATAAAGTCGGCCTCCTGACGTTCGTTGCCAGCTGTGAACAAAATAATCGGTCGGTCGGATAGATTAGCGGTCCAGAGTTTTTTCTCCCTCCGTCTGGTGTTGTTGGCAATAACGGCGTTGGCAGCATTAAGGATCGTGGATGTAGAGCGGTAATTCTGTTCCAGTTTTATAATTTTTGCCTGGGGCCAGTCGGCCTCAAACATCAACAGATTCTGAATATCTGCCCCGCGCCACGAATAGATTCCCTGATCGACGTCGCCGACCACAAAGATGTTTTCGTGCCCGGCCGCCAGGGTTTTGGCGATCAAATACTGAACCCGGTTGGTATCCTGATACTCATCGATTAAAATGTGCCGGAAAAACTGCTGGTAGCGCTCACGCACATCCCGGCAGCGGTCAAACAGCCGATAGACTGTCATGAGCAGGTCATCAAAATCCAGGGCATTGGCCTGGCGGAGCATGGTCTGGTACAGGCTGTAAACCTCGGCGACATGGCGGCGGAAACCGGCACCGGACGCCCCAGCCGGGCGATCGCATTCCTCCAACAACTGCTCCACGGTGATCAGATTGTTTTTGAGCCGGGAAATATAGCCGGCTACGGCCCCTGGTGCAAAGCGCTGAACGTCGAGGTTCAGCCGGTTGATGCATTTTTTGATCGCGGCCAGGGAATCGTCAGCATCGTAGACCACAAACTGCCGGGTGTGGGTCGGCGTCGGCAGGTGTTCAATTTCCCGGCGCAACAGCCTGACGCAGAAAGCGTGAAAAGTGCTGAGCCAGATCTGTCTGCCGGCCGGCCCGACCATTTTCATCACCCGGTCACGCATTTCGCCGGCTGCTTTGTTGGTAAAGGTTATTGCCAAAATCCGCCCGGGCTCCACCCCGTCGCTGATCAGCCTGGCAATCCGGCAGGTCAGCACACTGGTCTTGCCACTGCCTGCTCCGGCCACCACCAGCACCGGACCGGCTTCGTGCATTACTGCCGCCCGTTGCTGCTCATTCAGTTTGTCAAAATATTGTTCCCAGATCACCGTCGATACACCCGGGGTAAAAACATGGATCAGACGGAGGATTCCAGTTCACTGACCACTCGGATTAAATCGCCGGCCGCCACTGTGCCCCCGTTCAGCACCCGGACGAAAATTCCTTCCCGGGGCATCACGCAGTCACCGCTTTGTTGGTAGATTGCGCAGCGGTGATGACATATTTTGCCTATTTTACTGACTTCCACCTCACAGCTGCCGACAAGAAGCCTTGCCCCCAGCGGCAGGGTGGGTAAATCCAGGCCTTCCGTGGTCAGATTTTCGGCAAAGGTTCCAAATGGCGGCAATTGGCGATCAGGAAACTGCCGTCGGTAGCTCTCTATAGCCAGCAGGCTCAGCTGGCGGTCGCCGGCCTGCTCACCGGCATGAGCGTCACCTACCATTCCCCAGTCCGGCCTGAGTTCTGCCCGTTCAACTTCCTGCTTGGCCACGTGCTTTCGCTCGCTGCGGCACACCGCCTTCACTACGCCCACGCCGCCGCCGGGACGAAGCCAGTAACCGCTTTTGCCGCCGGTTTTGCCGTCAAGGCGGATATTCCTCACCCAGATGCCCTTGTCCATCCCTTTGCACATGTCATAGACCGTAAGGGCGGCAACCGATGCTGCCGACAGGGCTTCCATTTCCACCCCGGTTGCGGCGGTGGTCCGGGCATAGGTGAAAATCCTCAGCTGATTGCGCCGATGACACAGCCTGAAGTCTATCTGCACCAATCCGAGGGGAATGTCGTGGCACAGCGGAATCAGGCGGCTGGTCTGTTTGGCGGCCATTATCCCGGCAATGCGGGCGGCGGCCAGCACATCTCCCTTGGCCACCTGATCGTCTTCAATCGCCCGGGCAGTCTTTTCGGTCAGCTGCACTGTAGCCGAAGCACAGGCCGTGCGGACGGTCGGTGTCTTGCCGGTGACGTCCACCATGCAGGCCTGTCCCTGACTGTTGATATGGGTTAGTACACTCATCGTCGCTTCCTCTCTAACCTCCTATTTGAGTCATATAACCACCGGCCGCCGGCCCGCCGGACATCTCGTGACCGGCCGGTTTGGCCGCCACGGCCTGTTTGACAGCCTCGATCAGCCTGTCTTTGATTTGGCCAATGTTACCGCCAGCGCGCACAATCGCCTTAAGATCGACTCCCCGGCCGTCCGCCAGACAGGTCAGTAGCCGGCCGTCAGCCGTCAGCCGGATCCTGTTGCAGCTTTGGCAAAAGCCGTGGCTGAGCGCCCTGATCAGGCCGATTCTTATTCCGGCAAGATCGTAGTATTCAGCCGGTCCACAACCCAGCCGTTCGCCAGTCAGTCGCGGGGAAACGCCTGACACGGCGGCCAGGGTGTCCAGCAACCTGCCGGCTGTCCCCGGACTGCCGGCAGGCAGGCTGTAGCCGATGGGCATCTGTTCGATGAACCGCACCACCAGTCGCCGAGAAACTATTTCCCTCCACCACGCCCTGACCTGATTTTCCAGTCTGTCGTCGGCAGTGATGACGGCATTGAACTTGATGTCGGTAAAACCAGCCCTGACCGCTGCTTCATACCCCTGCCAGACGTCGGCCAGGCTTCCGCCGCGGGTTATCCGGCGAAATTGATCGGGATCGGGGCTGTCGAGGCTGATATTCAGGCGCCTCAGACCAGCCACCCGCAGCCCTGACGCCAGCGGGGCCAGCAAACTGCCGTTGGTGGTCATCGCCAGATCACAGCTGCCGGCCACTGCCGACAGCATCTCCACCAGCCTGACAATCCCCCGGCGGACCAGCGGTTCGCCGCCGGTGAGCCTTATGGTGTTGATTCCCTGCTCCGCCAGTATTCCGACAATGCCGGAAATCTCCTCAAAGGATAATATTTCCGCCATGTCCAGCTGGCGGATGCCGGATGCTGGCATGCAGTACCAGCAGCGAAAGTTGCAGCGGTCGGTCACCGACACCCTCAGATAGGTTATCCGTCGCCCCCGTCCGTCAGTCAGCATGTTCTGTCTGCCAGGCTTTAATCATTTCCCAGTCTTCCGGCCGGTCGACATCGGTAAAGGCAATCCGGCTGTCAAACTCGACAAATTTTACCTTGTCAGGGTTAGAGCGCCAGATCTTCCTGGCCCCCTCGTCTCCCTGCAGCCGGTGAAACTGATCGCTGAACTGCGGCCAGGGAAATATGACCGGATTAGCGGGGTTTCCTTCGCTGAACGGCACAATTATCCGGTCGCGGTTGAGGTGCCAGTTTTCCACCAGCACGGTTATAACGGATGCCGTGAGAAGCGGCTGGTCGGCAACAAAAAACATTGCCGCCCGGCAAGCGGGCGACAGATGTTCCAGCCCGCGCCTTATAGTGGTGGACTGTCCCTGTTCCCAGTCCGGATTGTGACAGACCAACACCGGCAAACCGGTCAGTTCCGCCGCCACCGCTTCTCCCTGGCAGCCCACCACGGCAATAATCCGGTCAAAAAAATTCACCCCGCACAAAGTTATGGCCAGCGAACGGACCAGCGTGTGCTGCCTAAGTCTCTGTAACTGCTTGATGCTGCCGAAACGCCGGCCGGCGCCGGCGGCCATGATTATCGCGCCGATCATCCTGCTAAATTTTTCCAAAACCGCAATTGGGGAAATCGCACGTTTCACAACCGCGGCATAATCCCCCGTACCCCATCCTGACAATATCGCCGGCAGTCAGTTGTTCGCCGCAGATCAGCCGGGGCAGAATCAGGTCGAGCACGGTGTAGCGGGCAAACATTCCGCAGGCCGGCAGACCGATAATCGGCTTGTTTTTTCGGTAGGCCAGCATAAACATCGCTCCCGGCAATACCGCCGTTCCATACTTAACCACATGATCGGCTCTGCTCCGGATGGCAGCAGCAGTAACGTCGTCGGGATCGACCGACATCCCGCCGGCAGCTATTACAATATCCGCCCCCATCTCCAGCAACCGGTCGATAGCCTTGCCAATAGCCTCCGGTTCGTCAGGGGCATAGATAGGCGGCAGCATAACCCCTTCATAAAACCCGGCCTTGTCTTTCAGCACCCCGGCAAAGCGATCGCTAATCCGGCCGGAAAAAACTTCATTGCCGGTGATGACCGCCCCCAACGTTCTGCTGGGGAATTTATTTACGCTGATCGTGCCTGCGAAATCGGTCAGCCGCTCGATAATCTGTTTTTCGATCACCAGCGGGATAATTTTTGCCGCCGCCAGCAGCTGTCCGGCCTCCACCAACTGGTCCCCATGGAGGGTGGAAAGGGCCAGACCCTCACAACTGTTAATGGCATTAACCCGCTCAGGGTCGATCTTCAGCCAGCCGCGGCAGGCTGCAGTGATATTGACCCGGCCTTCCCTGGCTTCGCCCAGCACGAGGTTACTGCCGCTTATCCGTTCAGCCAGGATGGCAGCTGCGGTATTTTCGTGCCAGCAGTGATCACCCAGCTCAAAAACGTAAATGTGTTCCTTGCCGATGTCTAGCAGGCCGGGGATGTCCTCAGCACTTATTACGTGCCCCTTGGGAAAAGCCGTCCCCTTGTATGAGCCGGGGACTATTCTGGTCAGGTCGTGGCCAATGACCATGCCCACTGCATCCTTTACGTGGACCTTTTTCATCATTTTGCAACAAACCCCCATTGCCAGGCGTCCCACCAACCCCAGCCCGGAGCTCCACCGGGCATTATTCCGGCCAGCCGGTTGCTGACGACGTGGAAGGTATTCCGGTAGGCAAGGGCGATAAACGGCACCTGTTCGACAACTATCCGCTCAATTTCCTGATAATTCGCGGTTTTAACCTGGTCATCGGCCAGCCAGGCCTGATCGGCCAGCCGGTTTACGTCAGGATTGAACCAGCGGCTGTAATTGCCGTTAACTTTGCCATTTTCCGCCATTCCCCACCACAACCAGCGATGATCGGGAGTCAGGGGCATATTCCACGAGAAAAGCGCCAAAGCAAAATTGCCGGTTGCCACCCGGTCCCCCACCAGTTCTTCCAGTGACATGGCGACCGGCTCAACATTTATCCCCAGACCGGCCCAGCCTGAACACAACAGTTCAGCCACCTGCCGGCGCAGCTGGTCGTTGGCCGGATACAAAAGGCTAAGACGGAGTTTGACCCCAGTTTTCGTCCACTCGCCGTTTTCCTGCTTCCAGCCGCTATTTTCCAGCAGCGACCTGATTACTTCCTCCCCCCTGCTGGTGACAGGCGGCGGATTGAGGCTGTACGGCGAGATGGGGATCTGATCACCGACGGTCATTACCGCCTGCTGCTCATAGGCCTGACCGGCCAGTTGTTCACGATCAACCGCCGCAGCCAGCGCCTGTCGCACTGCCAGTTCGTTCAACGGCGGCCGTTCGGTGTTGACGACCAGGTAGTCAAACTGGGGTGCGCAGACCGGTTCAGTGCGGGCATCGCTGGCGCCGGCAATCCTGGCAGCCAGCTGATGGTCGATGTTGCTGGCCAGATTTATCTCACCGGTTTTGAACAGGTTTACCACCATTTCCCCGAGCGGCAGGTATCTGATGGTAATGCCGTCGAGCAACGGACGCCCAAAGTGGAATCCGTCGTATCTTGTCAGCCGGATTTCACTGCCCTTCAGCCAGTCCTGAAACATAAACGGACCATTGCCAACCGGGCTACGGTTAAAAGCGGCCGCCGTCCAGTCGTCCACCCCGGCAAAGCAGTGGGCCGGCAGGATGAAGTCGAACATGCTGACATAATCGGCGGTCGGTTGCCTAAGGGTGACTTTCACCCGTTGTTCATCAATTTTTTCCACTGCCGCAACGCCAGCGTACAGACCGGGGTCAACCCTGCTCCTTCCGCTGCTTATGCACTTCCAGGTAAACAGCACGTCATCAGCGGTGATTTTAACCCCGTCGTGCCAATGCAGGCCGTTGCGCAGCTGCCAGACAACCGTCCGGCCATCAGGGCTGACTCCCCCGTTAGCGGTGGTAGGAATTTGTTCCGCCAGGTCGGGCTGCCAGCGATAGTGATTGTCGAGCATCGCCAGCCCCCTGAACATCAGCCGGCAGACCTCGCGACCGGTTTTGGTGTCGTTGAGAAGCGGATTGAGATTTGAAGGTTCGTTCATTACCGCCACGGTCAGAATGCCTCCGGCTGTAGGTTGACGTTGTCCGGCCGGAGTTCCACCAGGGCCGGCAGTCGGTCGGGCCGGCAGACAGCCGCCGGCCAGCAGAGCCAGGCTAGCCAGGATGGCCAGTAATATCACCAGAAGAATCCGGACCGCAATCGACCCGGAACTTGGTTTGCAGAGGCTTTTATCACGGCAGACCATATAGTTGTTGGTACTGGCGCCGGGCTGCCAAAACCCGCCCGACGTAGTTTCTTGTTTCAGGATAAGGAAGCTGCTGCAGATCAATATTGGTGTCAGTGGTCCAGCCGTAACGTTCCATCCATTCGACAACATTGCCGCGTCCGGCGTTGTAGGCGGCCAGTGCCAGAACTTCATTGCCGTCAAACTGATTCAGAAGCGATTTCAGATACCAGGTACCCAGACGGATGTTGACCCCGGGATTTTGCAGGTCATCAGGCCGGAAATCCTCGAGCCCGTTCTGTTCGGCAACCCAGGCGGCCGTTGCCGGCATGATCTGCATAAGACCGCAGGCCCCGCGATGGGACTGGGCCTGTTGGCTGAATTTGCTTTCGACAAGGATCACACCTGCAACCAGCGACGGCGAGACTTTGTTGTACATTGCCCAGTGCTCCACGTCGCGGCGAAAGGGCAGGGGATGTACAAATCTGGTCTGAAACCAGACGGAGTTGTATATGAGATGGGCAGTCAGCAACAACAAAACCGCTGCCACGGTTACACCGGTCAGTACGCCCTTGGTCCTAAGCAGATTTCTCATCTTCGCCATTAAGTTCATGCCAAGCTCTGGCCAGCTGTCTGCGCAGGTGGCCCGGCTCCCCTTCATTGTCAAAAACCCGGTCGGAACGAGCCATTTTTTCAGCAAGCGGCAGCTGGGATTTAATTCTGGCCATAGCCTCGCCGGCTGTCAGGCCATCCCTGCCGATCAGTCTCTGCAGCTGGGTTTCCTCGCTGACCACTACCAGCCAGATTTCGTCCACATCCTTGTCCCAGCCGGCCTCAAACAGAAGCGGGATATCGATGATCACAGCCCGGACCCCGTCAGGCAGGCGGTCGATCTCTTTTTCAACTTCCGCCCGCACCGCCGGATGAATAATGGCTTCCAGATCGGCCCGCAGACGCCGGTCGTTGAACACCGCGTCAGCCAGCCGCCGGCGATCGACCTGGCCTCCGGCGTCTATGTATTCGCCGAACCGTTCTTCGAAACCAGCCCTTGCTACCCCTGCCCTACCAATTACCTGCCTTGCCAGTTTGTCGCAGTCAATGACCCTGTCTCTTATACACATCTGACGCTGCCGACGACTTGCCGCTGGCAATGCCGCCGGTCAGCCCAACCTTCACTAAGTTTGGCATGACCGGCAGTACACCGTTCCCCTGCCCCCTACCACCAGCCTGATCAAGGACTGACGGCAGACCGGACAGCCTTTGCCTGCCCGGCCGTAGACGTTCAGGTAGTGTTGATTGAAACCGGTTTTTCCATGCCCGTCGCGGTAGTCGCGAAAGGTGGTGCCACAGTTGTTGATGGCAGTGGCAATC
>JAOAFP010000044.1 GCA_026416215.1 Negativicutes bacterium
AGTGTGGTTTTTTGTTTGTCCTGCCCTAATTCTAAACTGCCGCCGCCGGCTTTACATCGGACGGACTTACCATTTTTCCGTACCGCCCGTCCCATTTTTCTCCCCAAACGTCCCGGCTGACCCGGGACCGCCGGCCCATAACCACCTGCCACCGCAGCCACCAGCCGGTGTGCCCCGCCGCCGGCAGTCAGCCGCCCGGCCACCAGACAAACAACCCCGCACGGCGGCGGGGCTGTCTGTTTTTCCCAGGTTCATCATTGCTGCTTTTACAGGGCGGCGGTGATTGACTCGAGAACCCCGACCAGACCGCTCCCCATGGCCTGGAAGGCCACGACGGCCGCCACTGCGATTGTCGCCACGATCAGACCGTATTCCACCATACCCTGACCGTGCTTCTGGCTGAGTACCTTTTTCAACATTTTGATCCGCTCCCTTCAGTGTGGTTTTTTGTTTGTCCTGCCCTAATTCTAAACTGCCGCCGCCGGCTTTACATCGGACGGACTTACCATTTTTTCCGTACCGCCCGTCCCATTTTCCTCCCCGGATGTCCCATCCTTCCGGTCAGTCTGGCGGGACCACGGTCCTACCCGTCCTGCCGCAGTCCGGCCATTCCATTACCGCCGGAGCGGTTGTCAGGTATAATATCAGCTGATCCCGGGCCATTCCTGCCCGGCGGCCATACCCCGGCCACCGGACCGCGAAAGTTAACCGGGGAGGGAGACTGTATGACCACCATAGCCGCTATTGACATTGGCAGCAACTCGCTGAAAATGATCATCGCCGAGCTGGACGACCGTCACCAGATTGTCAGCCGGCGCCGCTATTACCGGACCACCCGCCTGGCCCTGGCCCTTGACGCGGAAAATCAGCTCCCGCCGGCGGCAATTGACCGCCTGGCCGCTGACATCGCCGCTATGGCTGCCATTGCCCGTCGCCACCGGGCTACGATTATTGAGGCGGTAGCGACTGCCGCCCTGCGCACAGCCGCAAACCGGCAGCTGGTAATCAGGCGGGTGGCCGAAACTGCCGGTATTACGGCTGAAATTATCGGCGGCGATGAGGAGGGAGGCCTGACCGCCGTGTCCATCGGCCGGCGGTTTCTCTGCCGCCATTCCTGCAACCGGCTGCTGGTATTCAACGTCGGTGGCGGCAGCACCGAACTGAACCTGCTGGACGGCCGGGCGGAAATTATTGCCGGCCGCAGCTTTGACTGGGGGGCTGCCAGCCTGACCAGCCGGTTCCTCGGCCGATCGGCTGACCAGCCGGTCAGCGGCCGTCAGCTGTCGCGGATCAGCCGAATGGTCGGCTGCGATCTCCGGCCGCTGCTCAGCGCCTGGTTACCGGCTCGCCTCCCCCGGCCGCCCCTGATCGGTTCCGGTGGAACCCTTTCCGTCCTTTGCCACCTGTTTGGTCCGCCGGCCGATACTGGTCCGCCGGCCGGCGACTGTTTCAATCTCTGGCCGGCCAATACCATCCGGCGGGTCGGCCGGGCCGTGGCCGGCTGCGACGCCGGGCGGCGGACCAGCCTCTACGCCATCCCCGCCGACCGCGCCGATATTATCGTGGCCGGGTTATCGATCATCATGACAATGGTCCGTCTGACTGGTGTACAATCGTTGTACTACACCGATCTGGGGCTGGCTGACGGACTGATCGAAAGGATAATACAAAAACAACGGGCGACCTGATGTCGCCCGTTGTTTTTGTTCCTGCGCCCGATCCCCGGCGTTCAGGTATTGCCGCGGACCAGTTCGCTGGCAGCGATGTACGACGATAGCAGCAGAGCCTTATCGTCTTCGCTCAACGCCACAAAATTTTTACGCAGATCACCGGATACCGTCACGGCCTGATCGTTAACCGGCTGACCGCGGTTCAGACTGTATAGCAGCTGCAGCATCACGTCGTACTTGGTGCCCCCGGGGTGGGATTTCCAGGTGGCCTGAGTTTCCGCAGCCAGCTGGTTGCTGACTTTCTTGGCGTTTTCACCCATCTCCAGCCAGCAGTCAGCCATTACCGCCAGCTGAAAGTCCTCCCAGTCATCGGCAAACAAAACCTCAGCCGTTTTCTGATCGCTGACCACATCGGGGAATTCGATAATAAACACTTCAGTCCCCTTGGCCACCCTGGCGCTGTCCGGCAGGCTGTCCGCCATCCCCACCCCGGCCATTACCGCAAGTACCGCCGCCATCAATACAGCCAGACCCCAAAATTTGATCCTGTTCATTGCCTGTTCAGCCTCCTTGTTATTATTATTTCCAGCCGGCTTCGGGCGGTCCCGCCCCACCCGTCGTCAGCCAAAGCGCCCGTTGTATACCAGAATCAGCCGCACCGGCATATTGGAGCCGCCAGGCGGTGACATGGTCAGCCAGAGCGGCCGGCCGCTGGTTTCCGCCCCGGCCAGGGCAAAATACCCCGACCAGGGTGAATCGCCAAACGACAGCTGCTCTCGCGGCAACGGGACGATCTGGCGTTCATCGCCGTACCGCCAGACACAGTAACCGGCAAAATGCGACCCCCGTGCATTCGCGTAAACCGTGAACCTCTCGCCGTTATCGGCTGTGGGAATGAAAATGTTGTAATTAAGCCCGTAATTGCCGTGGTTGACCGCCGGCTGGCCACTGACTGCGTCGTAACCCCGCTGGAACGAATCGAGCATCCCATCGCCCAGGGTTATGCCGCCCAGCATAACCTTACTGGCGACAAACACCTGCTTCAGGTTCATTATCCGTTCGGTACCGGGAAAAGTCCCGCGGGGATGCCGGCCGTCGCCGGACAGTTCGTCGGCTACGACGGCAAACTTGTCTGCTGACACGTGGGGACGGAGCATCATCACCCTGACCGTCACCGGGCTGGCGGCGTAGAAATCCACCACTGCCGTCACCACGTCACCGGTGGCCATAATTTTATCGGACAGCTGACAGTCCAGCTCGGCCGACTGTCCTGTTCCCAGTTCCACAACCGCCGGCGGCTGGTTATAACTGAAATACATCCCCTGGGCCTGCTTGCCGGTAACCAGCGGGTTGGGATCGGGTCCGGCCGCCGCCCGCCGCAGCACTTCGATCCGGTTGTCTTTCGCCCCGTTCTCCAGCACCACCGCCAGACGCTGTTCAAATGGCGTGTCGTTGAGATGATGGATGAAAATCCGGACAAATCCGCCCACCGTGTCCCGGTACAGCACTCCTGACCGAGGAACGCTCTCTGGACTGTTTGACAACAACAACGTCCCCTGGTAGTCGGCGCTAAATGCCGGCAGTTCAGCCGCCTGCAGGGCGGCGTCGTTTTTCGGCTCAGGGGCCGGCTTGATCCCGGCTGCAGCCGCTCCCCCGACCGCCAGACAGCCCAGAACAACCGCCAGCATCAACCACAGCAGCCCGGCCGCGGGCCGGACTAAGTCAGAAAATCTGTGACAGGAGCTTTTCGCCTGCAAATTTTACCTCGCTGTAAAAAATTCTTGCCCGGAAATCCCACATTCCCCAGCGCGATTTGACTATGTTGGTCCGTCGCAGCAACAACAGACTGGTTTTTTGCCAGTTAAGCCCGGTTATCCCGGTACAGGCAGTTCGGTAACCCGCCCCGGCCAGAATGGACAGGGTATCCTGGCTGAAGGAGCCGAACGGATAGGCAAAGTGACGGCACGGCAACCCGGTGGCCAGCTCAATCGCCCGTTTTGAATCCACCAGCTCGGCGGCCTGCTGCCCGGGGGCCAGTTCCGCCAGCGGCTGATGGTCCATCGTATGCGACCCGATGGTCACTCGTCCGGTGGCCACCAGTTCCGCCACTTGCGGCCAGGTAAGAAAATCATAGTACCGGCCTATATACTCGGGAACCACAAACACCGTCATCACAAAACCGCGGGCAGCCACAATCGGATAGGCATTAGTCAGATTATCCCAATAACCGTCATCAAAGGTTATAACCACGGCCCGGGGCGGCAATCCGGCACCGGTTTCAATCGCCTCTGCCAGCTGATCGAGGGTGATGGAATGGTAGCCTTTATGCTGCAGGTAGTCCATCTGGGCGCTGAATTCCCCCACCGGCACGGCGTACTCGCTGTCAAAGTCGCCTACCCGGTGATAGGCCAGAATCAATACTCCCGTGCCAGCAGCATAATCCGCCAGATGGTACACCACAGCCGCCAGCCCCAGCACCACGGCGGCCGCTACGGCAATCAGCCTGGCTTTGACCCTGCTGCCGGACAGCTTCATAACCGGTCGGCAAACTGCTCAATTTTCCGCAGCCGGTAGTTGAGCAGGGATTTGCTGACCCGGCCGCCGGCCCGGGTCAAAAGCTCGGTCAGACTGGCTTCCGGATGACTCAGCCGCAGGCTGGCCGTGTCCTGGAGTTCGGCTGGCAGCTTCTGCCAGCAACCAGCAGCGATTATCGCCTCAATTTTCTGCAGCTGCCGGTAGCCGGCGGTCAAAGTTCGCTCAGCATTATACGATTCGCAGTTGACAAGCCGGTTAACCGCCCCCCGCATCTCCCGGCTGACCTTGCAGCTCTGCAGCCGCAGCACGGCATCGCTGGCCCCGCACAGGCAGAGAAACTTATCGATCTTCTCAAACGCCTTCAGGTAGACGACGTAAACCTCCTCGCCCTTCATAATGTATCTGGCTGTAATCCCCATGCTTTTCATCACCCTGACGACTGAGCCGGCAAAATTTTCGTCCCGGACTGAGATCTCCAGGTGATAGTTGCTCTCCGGCCGGCCGACAGTTCCCCCGCCAAGGAATGCCCCGCGCAGATAGGCCTTCTTGCAGCAGTGACGACGTATCGGTTCACCGTTTTCACTCCTGCCCACCGGGCTGATTCCCAGCCTGTCAAACAGTCCGCCTTCGCGGCCAGCCAGCGGCACTCTCACCTGATAGCGGTTCTTCCGGCGCAGCTTGCGGCTGCGGCTTACCATCACCGCTGCCACAAGACCGGTGGTAGCCTTCACCAGGGTGAACACCTTGCGGGCTACCGAAGCATTTTCGGTGGTAAACCCGGCCGAAACCCCATCGGACGAGATCAGCACTTCGCCGTTAGCCCGCAGCAATGCAGTCAGCTCGGCGAGCTGGCAGCAGCTGTCGCCGGCGATAATCCGCGCCAGCTCGCTGCGCACCTCATGGGAAAAAGTCGTCATCTCCGCCTAACCTTCCCGTGTTGCCTGCAACCGCAGTTCAGCGGGCATGTCGCTGATTCAGGGCGACGTCACGGTGAACCAGGGTCAATTTGTAGCCAGCCTCAGTATAGCGCTCGGCCAGGCACTTGGCGATATAGACCGAACGGTGCATACCGCCGGTGCAGCCAACCGCAATCTCCATCTGCCGCTTACCCTCGTTGATATAGTTGGGCATAAGAAAATCGAGCAGCGAAAACAACCGTTCCTTGAACTGAACGGTAATTGGCCACGATTCAATGTACTTTCCCACTTCCGCATCCTCGCCGCTCTTGTGGCGCAGTTCGTCAATGTAAAAGGGGTTGGGCAGAAACCGCACGTCAAACACCATATCGGCATCCAGCGGCACCCCGTACTTAAAGCCGAACGACACGATATTGAGGGTCAAAAGTTCCGACTTGAGATCGTCGCTGGCGATCACAGTGATTTTTTCCCGCAGGGCACTGGCCGACAGGGCACTGGTGTCGATGATCGTGGTTGCCCGTCCCTTGAGCGGGGCCAATATCTCCCGTTCCCGCAGAATAGCGTCGATCAGCCGGCCGTCCTGGCGGTGCAGGGGATGACTGCGCCGGGTTTCCTTGAACCGCCTGATCAACGTCTCATCCGTGGCCTCGAGAAAGATCACCTCGTAGTGATAGCCGCTGATCTCCATATCCTCTAGGGCCGCCAGCATATTCTGAAACATTTTCCCGCCCCGGATGTCAACCACCAGCGCCACCTTGTTGATCCCGGACCCCTGCCGGCACAGCTCGGCAAATTTGATAATCAGGGCCGGCGGCAGGTTGTCCACGCAAAAATAGCCGATATCTTCCAGCGTGTTCGCCACCAGCGACTTCCCCGCCCCCGACATACCGGTAACAATCAGAAACCGCCCCCTGTCCACCGCCATAGCCGATTATCCTCCCTTCAAAGCAGCCCATTCCGGCTGCCGACACTAGCCCCGTGGCCGGCGGCGCTCCAGAAACCGCCGGTTGAGCAGGGTGCTGGCCACGGCCGCCAGCGATACCGTCAGCAGAAACCCCTGCCAGTCATTTACGACAAATCCGGGGAAACAGACGCTGAACGCCACCGCCAGTCCGTTGCCGGCCGCCACTGTCACCGCCAGCCCGGCCTGCCTTACCGACAATCTCAGCTTGCCTTCCAGCCAGACCAGCGCTGAATTGGCCATTCCCCACACAGCGGCAGCCATGATCAACACCCCCAGCGTGTCAAAACTGGCAAACCGGCTGAGGTTGTTGACCGCAACAAAAAACAGCACCCCGGCAATCTCGCTCCGCAACAGAAAACAGCTCATTCCATCTGCCGTAAAATCCGGCTGAACACCTGGTTGGAAAACATAAACCCCTTTCCGGTCAGCCGCCAGCTGCCATCAGCCTGTCCCACCCCGGCCAGTCCCTGTTCCACCGCCCACTCCAGAGCCGCCTCAACCCCGGGCGGCAGCGGCTGCCGCCAGTACTGCCGGTATTCGTTCCGGTCCAGCCCTTCACCTGTCCTTAGTCTAAGGAAAATGAACTCAAATTGCAAATCCTCCGGCCGGCACTCCACCGCCTGTCGCCGGTCCGGTGAGGGAAGCAGGTAAGCTTCGTAGTCGGCGGTGTTCTCGTAGCGCACCCCACCGACGAATGAACAGGCTGCCACTCCCAGCCCCAGATACTCGCCGAACCGCCAGTAGTTCAGATTGTGGCGGGAGCGGTGCCCAGGCCAGGCAAAGCTGGACATCTCGTAGCGCTCAAACCCCTGCTGCGGCAGCCAGTCGCACGCCCACTGCCACATTCCCGCCGCCTGGTCCTCATCCCCGGTCACTCCCTGTCCATACCAGCGCGATCCCGGATCGATTTTGAGGCAATAAACCGAAATGTGGGGCACACCCAGATCCACCGCCCGCCGCACGTCGTCCTGCCAGCCAGCGGGAGTCTGCCCGGGCAGCCCGGCCAGCAGATCGATGCTGATATTCATTAGCCCCAGCC
Organism: Negativicutes bacterium; assembly: GCA_026416215.1. Classification (GTDB taxonomy): domain Bacteria; phylum Bacillota; class Negativicutes; order SKW292; family SKW292; genus SKW292. Next base: position 7,126 of record JAOAFP010000044.1, read on the forward strand.
GCCGGGCGATCATCACTGCCGCCACCGCCTGGCGCCGGTCGTGCAGCCGTCCAGCCCGGGCCAGCACCCGATCGTCAAAGCACTGCACCCCGATGCTCAGCCGGTTTACCGCTTCGGCATCCAGCAGCCGGCCCAGCCAGTCAGCCGTCAGTGACTCGGGATTGACCTCGACGGTAATTTCCGGTTCCGGGCTGACCGGCAGATCACGCCGAATCCGTCCGGTCAGGCCGACAATCGCCCCGGCTGAAACTAGACTGGGAGTACCCCCGCCCCAATATATGCTGTTCAGCCCGCCGGCCAGCGCTGCCGTCCCGCCGGCAACCGCCGCCTGCCAGGCGGCCAGATCGCGAGCCAGAGCCCGGAAGTAGGCCGGCTGGTCAAAACCGGCCAGCGGCCGGGAAACAAAGCTGCAGTAGTGGCACTTACGGCGGCAGACCGGCAGGTGGACATAAACCCCCATCAGTCCATTTTCAGCAACGCCATGAAGGCCTCCTGCGGCAGCTCAACCGTCCCCACCTGCTTCATCCGCTTCTTGCCCTCTTTCTGCTTCTCCAGCAGTTTGCGCTTGCGGGTGATATCACCGCCGTAGCATTTAGCCAGCACATCCTTGCGCATCGCCCGCACCGTCTCCCTGGCCACCACCTTGTTGCCAACCGCCGCCTGAATCGGAATCTCAAACATATGACGAGGAATAATGGTCCGCAGTTTTTCGGCTAGCGCCCGCCCCCGCTGCTGGGCTCGCCCCCGGTGCACCACCGCGCTCAGCGCATCAACCACTTCGCCGTTGAGCAAAATGTCAAGCTTTACCAGCTCAGACTGCCTGTAACCGCTAAACTCGTAATCCAGCGAAGCATATCCTTTCGTGCCCGATTTCAGGCGGTCGAAATAGTCGAAAATAATCTCACTCAGCGGCAGGCTGTAATTAAGCATCACCCGGGTGGGATCGAGATACTTCATATCAAGGAACTCCCCGCGTTTCTCCTGGGACAGCTCCATCACCGTGCCGACAAACTCGCTGGGAACGATAATGCTGGCCCGGACAAACGGCTCTTCGGTAAAGGCGATTTCCTGCGGCGGCGGCATATGGGCAGGATTTTCGATCTCCACCACCTCGCCGCTGGTTCGGTGGACGCGGTAAATAACGTTGGGGGCGGTGGTGATCAGGGTCAGCCGGTACTCCCGTTCCAGCCGCTCCCTGACCACATCCATATGCAAAAGCCCAAGAAAGCCCACCCGGAAACCAAACCCCAGCGCCACCGACGTCTCCGGCTCAAACACCAGGGCGGCATCATTAAGCTGCAGTTTTTCCAACGCATCGCGCAGATTGTCGTAGTCGGCCGTCTCCACTGGGTACAGACCGCAGTAAACCATGGGATTGATCCGCCGGTAGCCGGGCAATGGCTCGGAGGCCGACCGGCCGGCGTCGGTTACGGTGTCTCCCACCCGGCAGTCCTTGACGTTTTTGATCGACGCGGCCAAAAATCCCACCTCGCCGCAGGCCAGACAGTCGACCGCCTGCAGATAGGGACGGAAAATACCCACCTCGCTGACCTCAAAAGTCTTGCCCGACGACATCATTCTGATTCGGTCACCCGGCCGGACCTGGCCATCCACCACCCGCACATAGGCAATAACTCCTTTGTATGGATCGAAGTGGGAATCAAAAATCAGCGCCCGCAGCGGGCCGGCCTCATCGCCGGCGGGCGGAGGAATTCTGGCGACAATGGCCGACAATACCTGCTCGATCCCCTGTCCCGACTTGGCACTTATCGGGATGGCCCCGCCACCGTCCAGACCGATTATCTCTTCGATCTCAGCCCTGACCCGGTCGGGATCAGCCGCCGGCAGGTCGATCTTGTTGATCACCGGAATTATCTCCAGGTTGTTCTCCAGTGCCAGATAGGCATTGGCCATGGTCTGGGCCTCAATCCCCTGAGCAGCGTCCACCACCAGGATCGCCCCCTCGCAGGCCGCCAGGCTGCGCGACACCTCATAGGTAAAATCAACGTGCCCGGGGGTATCGATCAGATGCAGCATGTATTCCTGCCCATCCTCAGCCGTCCACCGCAACCGCACCGCCTGCAGCTTGATGGTAATTCCCCGCTCCCGCTCCAGGTCCATCTGATCGAGCACCTGATCGGACATCTCCCGCCGGGACAAGGCGCCGGTGGCTTCAATAAGCCGATCGGCCAGGGTGGACTTGCCATGGTCGATATGGGCGATAATTGCAAAATTGCGGATCATACTCCTGTTCATAACCATTCCTGCTATTTCAGCCTGACCACGCTCACCCCGGTCCCTCCCTGGCTGAGCTCGGCCAGCGTAATCTGCTCGACCCGCGCATCGCGGAGAAAGTGCCGGCGCAAACCGGCCCTCAGCGCCCCCGTGCCCTTGCCGTGCAGCAGCATGACCTCCCTGGCGCCGCAAAACAACGCGTTATCGATATGCCTGTCGGCCGCGATTATAGCTTCCTCTACCGTCATCCCCCGCAAATCGACCAGTGACTGAAATTCGCGCCGGTGTCCAGTCAAATGCCGGTGGGCGGCCGGCAGACCGGGACGTTCCGGCTCTTCGCCGTCTTCCGCCAGCTGGCAGTCTTCCCAGCCCACCCGGGCCTGAAACGCCTGATGCTGCACCACAATCTCCTTTTCCCCGACCGCCTTGACGGTTGCCACCCGGCGCAGACTGTGCACGTACACCCTGTCGCCGGCCGCCAGCCGGCCGGGTACTGCCGGCCGGCCGGCTGGTCGCTCATTGCCCTCTTCCTCACCGGGCTGAAACTGCTTCGACAGTTCTTCCAGCCGGCCACTGACTTCGGCCGCCGTCCGGTCAAGGGCCGGAACTGCCGCCGCTCGTTCCCGAAGCTGCCGGTCCAGTTCTCTCAGCCGGTCAAGCAGTTGCCCGGCCTGCAGACGGGCATCAGCCACCAGCCGCCCGGCCCGCTCCCGGGCCTCAACCAGCAATTTTTCCGCCCGGTGCAGTCTCGCCTGCTCGCCCTCGCGCCAGCTGGCCAGCTCCCCGGCCAGCTGGCGGTTAAGCCTTTCCGTTTCAGCCTGCTGTTCGGCCAGCTGGCGGCATCGCTGCCGCAATTCGGCAAGGGCATCGTCAAACTGGCGATAATTGTCGCTAAGTTTCTGCCTGGCAGCAGCAATAATCGACGGCGGCAACCCCAGCCGCCGGGCGGTGGCAAGGGCGTTGCTTCCTCCTGAATGGCCGATCAGCAGCCGAAAAGTCGGCGTCAGGTCCTGCTCATCAAACTCCACTGCCGCACACTCCACCAGCCGGTTATTGTGGGCGTACAGCTTGAGCTGGGGATAGTGGCTGGTTGCCACCACCGTTGCCGGCCGGCTGAGCATTTCCTCCAACACCGCCACCGCCAGTCCCGCCCCTTCCTCAGGGTCGGTACCGGTGCCAATCTCATCCAGTAGCACCAGATCCTCGCCGTGCGACTGCTCCAGAATTCGGATTACATTGAGCAGATGTCCGGAAAAGGTACTCAGATTACGCTCTATGCTCTGTCCGTCGCCGATATCGGCGTAGTAACCGCCAAACAGCGGCAGCCGGCTGCCCTCGGCCGCCGGTACGAACAGCCCGGCCTGGGCCATCAGCGACAGCAGCCCGATGGTTTTCATCGCCACCGTCTTGCCACCGGTGTTGGGTCCGGTAATCAGCAGCTGTTTCCTGCCTTCCATGGTAACGGTAATCGGCACCACTGTCCGGTCGGGCAACAGCGGGTGACGGGCATTGCGAAGACACAGCTCCTCTCCCTTGCCCAGCAGCGGCCGGGTGGCCCGCTGCTGGACAGCCAGCCTGGCCTTGGCAAAGATAAAATCCAGTTCGGCCAGCAGCCTGACGTTTTCTGTCAACCCCTCCCGATACCGGCCAACCTCGGCCGCCAGCCCGGCCAGAATCCGCTCGCACTCCTGCTGTTCAGCCAGCTGTAGGCACTTAAGCTC
>JAOAFP010000045.1 GCA_026416215.1 Negativicutes bacterium
AGCTGGATGAATGGCTGTCGCGGGGCACCCTCACCGCCGGCAACTACTTTGTCGAACGCTGTGTTGAGGACGCCCGTCACATCGAGGTGCAAATCGTAGCCGACCATTACGGGCACATAATTCACCTCGGCGAACGGGAATGCTCGCTGCAGCGCCGCAACCAGAAAATTCTTGAGGAAGCACCGTCTTCCGCCCTTAACCAGTCGCTGCGGGCCGAGGTGGGTGCCTTGGCCATATCAGCCGCCCTCAGCGTCAACTACAGCAATGTCGGCACCATCGAATTCCTGTTCGACAAAAAGGCCCGCAAATTCTACTTCATGGAGATAAACCCCCGGGTCCAGGTGGAACATGGTATCACCGAGATGATAACCGGCATCGACATCGTTCGCCGCCAGCTGCGGATCGCTGCCGGGGAGCCGATCATAACCAAGCAGGAACACGTTGAATTCAGCGGTCATGCCATCGAATGCCGGATCAATGCGGAAGATCCCGATAATAACTTCATCCCCAGCCCCGGCCAGATTGAGTTTTATCACCAGCCGGGCGGCCCCAACGTCCGGGTGGACAGCGGTGTCGGCTCCGGTTCCACCGTCCCTCCTTACTACGATTCGCTGATTGCCAAAATCATGGTCCACGGCCGCACCCGCGGCGACGCAATCAAGGCCATGCGGCGGGCGCTGCACGAATACAGCATTACCGGCATTAAAACCAACATCGACCTCCACCGCCAGGTTCTAAGCAACCCCAACTTCTGCAGCGGCAACACCTCCACCCGTTTTATCAGCGACTTGCTGGGCAAATAGCTGTACCGCCCCGGAAAAAGCCACAGGCCGGTCTGAACCAGCCGGCCTGTGGCTTTTTTTGCTGTTTCGACATCCGTTACCCCGGCGAACGCCGGCCGGCTCAGGCCGGTCGGTCGATCACCGGTCGCCGGCTGGCAAAGTGGCAGATTGACAGTCCGGCTGCACCGGCCAGCTCGACTGCCAGGTCGAAATTCCTGCCGATCTGTGCCTGACCATGAGCGTCCGACCCCAGAGTGACCGCCTGCCCGCCGCACACGGCAAAAAACCGGTATATTTCACAAAATTCCCGCCAGGTCCGGTGGCTAAGACGACGGGTATTGATCTCCAGACAGACATCATTGGCGACCATGATGGCAAACAATTCGGCAAATTCATTGCGAAAGTCGTTAAACTCGAACACGCTGGCCAGATGCTGGTCGTAACGGAGTGGGTAATCGATGTGGGCAAACGAGTCGATGAAGGGCTGCGCCGCCACGTTAGCAGTGGCCGTGGCCAGATAATGGCGCATAGACTGCCGTGCGTCGTGCCTGCCTTGGTACTCGCAGCCGGCCAAATCCACCCCGCCCACCACGTGGACCGACCCCAGAACAAAGTCAAACCTGGGGTCTGACGCCAGATTCCGGTTTATCTCCACCACCGGCCCCAGCTGTAACCCCAGCTCCACTCCCAATAAAAAATGCTGACTGCGAACGCCGCCACCGGCAGCAAAGTAGCGGTCAACATCAAAGGTGAAATCTGCCGTTGACGGCGCCTCGCAGTCCATATGCTCGGTCACGCACAGCCCCAACCCCAGCCGTCCGGCCTGCGACTTCGCCTGTTCCATCGTCATCATCCCATCGGGAGAAAACTGACAGTGCAAATGACAATCAAATAACATCAATCCTGCTCGTCTCTTTCCTGTTTGTCCATTTTATTCACTGGCCGTCAGCAGTCCTACCGTACCGGCTGCGGCTCCACACCGACCAAGGCACGGCAAAGCTGCTGGCTGAGTTTTCCTCCACATAGCGGAAAAACTGATGAATGAATTCACTGCGTTCTCCCTCCCAGTCCTCTTTGCCGCTGTCGTGTCCGGTATAGTAGAGATCAATGCCACCAATCAGATGCTGCCGGGCGACAATATCGTCGAGAGCAACCTGGCGGTGGTTGCGGATAATGTCATACATCACCATGAAGGTGGTGGTCCGGCCGTGGCCGGCGTGGCAGTGGAAATGCAGCCAGCAGTCTTTGGGCAGCCGCTGAACAAACTGGACAAACATATCCACGGCCTCATCGTTCGGCTTTATATGATCGGTGGCGGTGAGCCGCTGGTAATTAACCCCCTGGCCGGCAACCAGCTGTTGCTCCGACAGCACTGTGAAAGGCTGGTTCACTGTCATCTGCCTGCCCTTCGCCAGAGTCAGGACCACCTGGTCAGCCACCGACAGATCGGCCAGCCGCTGCTGTTCGCCTTCGATCACCTGCTGGCAGGTCAGCTGCCTGTTCGCCCAGTCGTTCACCCCGTACCAGCTGACTGGCAAACCATCGATAAAACCGTGCCACTCCTGTCTCAGGTCAACAATGTAGACTGGCGTCTCCTGACCAGCCTGCTTCCTGATCTCCTCGATCAGCCGCGGCAGCTGCTGCCCGCTGAACTGCCCGCTCCCCGAAATATTGAGCCTGTAAAGGCCGGTCGTATTTACCGTCGTTCCGTCCGGAGCTGCCGGCAACTGACGGCAGCTCCGGAAATCAGCCGGCATCACGTCAGCTTGTCCTGGATCCACGTCGGTAATCAATACCGACTGATCCCCGTGCTCTCCGTACTTACTCCCGCCCACTGCCGCCGGCGGCAGAAATGCCAAAACCGCGGCCACCACTGCGATCAGCCACAACTTCCCTCGCATCAGCACTCCCCTGCCTTACAGTTTTTGCCCTGGTCCATTCACCATCGCAAAAGCGCAAGAACCTTTTTGACCGCCGCTCCACCGGATTTTTCCCATCTGCTGGTCAACTGCCGGCCGGTCGCGTTATCAGCCAAACCATTATACTCGCCCGAACCTGACCTTGCGCCCGACGGTCTGTCCCTTCCCCGGCAGCCGCCGGCAAACCGTCCCGGAAGGACAAAACTGCCCTTAAGCAGTTATTGGGGGTTCTTCTCCAGACGGTTCTTGATGGCGGTCAGCATCGCCATGCTGTTGTCGCGCACCTTTTTCTTCAGCAGCGGGTTCAACAACCCCGCCACCATCGGAATGCCGAACTCGAAATCCACCGAAAGGACCACAACCGTTCCCCCCTCAGCAGGGGTAAGCTGCCAGAACCCGGTGAACTTTTTCAGGTCGCCGGCAATTTGCTCATATTCAATCCGCAGCCGGTCGGGATAAAAGTAGTCGCGCTCGCTCCAGTTTATCGGCCGCCCGTCAACTGTCGTCCGCCATTCGGTAACAGTGCTGTTTTCTTTTCGCTCAATCACCGTCACCGATTTGACATCGGGCATGAATTCCGGGTAGGCGGTCATATCGCATATAACCGGCCAGACCTTGTCCGGCTCAGCCATGATTTCCAGACTGCACTCCACTTTGGGCATCGCCGTTTCCTCCTGTTTTGCCGCCGTCCTGCTGTCCGTCGCCCACCGCCTCAGGTTAGGTCTTCCAGCATTGTTTCTGCCTTGGCAGCAACTTCCCGCCATATCTCCAGCACCCGCCCGAGCAGCTGGTCGTCGATGTTGAGCGGCGGTTCTAACCGGATAACGGTCGGGTTATTCAGGGTATAGGCCACCAGAACCCCGGCGTTGATGAATTCGGCCATCATCATTCCCCCTACTCCCTCGCTGACCAGTTCCACCCCGATCATCAGACCCTTGCCGCGCACGCCGGCAATCACCCCGGGGTGCTGCCCGGCCAGCTGCTGCAGACCGTTCAGTAGCCGCCTGCCCTTGATCTCTGCCTGCCGGCACAACCCTTCATCACGGGTGGCGTTGATGGCCGCCACTGCCGCCGCGCAGGCCAGCGGGTTGCCGCCAAAGGTTGACGTGTGAAGAAGCGGACTTTCAAAGTACTTATCCATAAGATGTGGCCGGGCAATGTACGCCCCGATCGGCATTACCCCACCCCCCAGGGCCTTGGCGGTACAGAGAATGTCCGGCACAACTCCCCAATGTTCCACCGCCCACATTTTGCCGGTCCGCCCCATTCCGGTCTGAACCTCATCCGCCACCAGCAGGGTCCGGTGTTTGTCACACAACTGGCGCAAGCCGGACAAATAGCCATCGCCAGGGACAATCACCCCACCCTCACCCTGGATGGGCTCGACCACAACCGCGGCCGCCCCTTCGATCACCGCTGCCACCGCCGGCAAATTATCAAACGGTACGTGGATCACCTCAGGCAGCAACGGCTGAAACGGATCGCGGTACAACGCCCGCCCGGTCAGGCTGAGAGCCCCGCAGGTTTTGCCGTGAAAGGAATTGTCGGTGGCAACGATTTTAGTCCTGCCGGTGGCAATCCGTGCCAGTTTCAGCGCTCCCTCCACCGCTTCAGTCCCGCTGTTGACCACAAAACTGTACTGGAGGTCACCGGGAGTGACCGAGGCCAGCAGCTCGGCCAGCCCAGCCAGCGGCTTACTGAACATTATCTTGGACGACAACGGCATCCGGTCCAGCTGTTCCCTGACCGCCGCCACCACCCGGGGATGACGGTGACCGAGGTTGAACACTCCGTAGCTGCCCAGGCAGTCGATGTATTCCCTCCCCTGATCGTCACGGACAACTGAACCGTCAGCGCTCACTTCCACCGCCGTCAGTCCCATGAACCGCATCAGCCGCGCCAGGCTGGGGTTGATATGCCGCTCGTAGGCTGCCGCCACCCGGTCTGCCAGCTGCCCCTTGTCCGTCATCCGTCCATCCACTGTTCTGTCCCTCATTCCGCCGGCAAATTGCTCAGGTCGTACGGCGTTTCCTGATAGACATAGTAATTCAGCCAGTTGGCAAACAACAGATTGGCGTGGCTGCGCCACAGCACCTGCGGCAGCCGGCCGGGATCGTCGGCCGGAAAATAGTTAAACGGCAAGCTAATCGGCAACTTTTTTTCCACATCCCGTTCGTATTCACTCTTCAGGGTCAGCCGGTCGTACTCGGCGTGACCGGTCACAAACACCTGCCGGCCGTTACGGGATGCCACCAGATATACCCCCGCCTCATCCGACTCAGCCAGAATGCAGAGTTCGGCCACCTTCTCGATATCCTGCCGGCGGACCTCGGTATGGCGGGAGTGCGGAGCCAGAAAGCGCTCATCAAATCCCCGCAGCAGCGGCCAGTTGACCTCCCGCACCTCGTGCCAGAATACGCCGAACATTTTGGCTGGCAGCGGATGTTTAGGCACTCCATAGTGATAGTAAAGCCCGGCCTGGGCCCCCCAACAAATGTAGAGCGTGGAGTAGACATTCCGCTTGCTCCACTCCATCACCCGGCACAATTCGGGCCAGTAGTCCACCTCGGCAAAATCCATCTGTTCAACCGGGGCGCCGGTAATTACCAGGCCGTCGTACCGGTTGCCGGCTATTTCGTCAAACGTCCGGTAGAATTTCCACAGATGTTCGGCCGCCGTATTCCGCGACTCGTGACTGGCCATATGCAGCAAATCTATATCGACCTGCAGGGGGGTGTTGCCGAGCAGCCTTAAAAGCTGAGTTTCAGTGGCGATTTTGGTCGGCATCAGGTTAAGGATTGCAATCCGCAGCGGACGGATGTCCTGCGTTGCAGCCCGGGTTTCGTGCATCACGAAAATATTTTCGCCGGCCAGTATCTCAGCTGCCGGCAGGGCGTTAGGAATATTAATCGGCATATATTCTTCCTCCCCGGTCATTCCGGCCGGCAGTTTCCTTACCTCCGACCAGATCCTTCACCACCTCGCCGGCGATGATCAGTCCGGCCACCGCCGGGACAAATACCACGCTGCCAGGAACCTGCCGCTTGTAATGGCAGTGCCGGGCACTGCCGGGCGGGCAGAGGCAGCCATCGCTGTTGTTACACTCAACTGCAGACGGTAATGGCGACCGCGGCCGCTCGGTCGAGTAAACCACCTTCAGGCTGTTTACCCCCCGCCGGCGCAGTTCCTTTCTCACTGCCCTGGCCAGTGGGCAGACGGTTGTGTCGTAAATATCCGCCACCTGCAGTTTTGACGGATCGACCTTGTTCCCCGTGCCAAGGGCACTAATCACCGGCACCCCCTGCCGTACGGCGGCCGCCGCCAGAGCAATTTTGGCCGACACTGTGTCGATGGCATCCACCAGATAATCAGGTTTCCATTCGGCAACCAGCCGGTCGGCATTCTCGGCCGTCACCCGCCGGCGGTCAGCCATAACCCCGGCCTGCGGATTGATCTGCCGCACCCGCCCGGCCAGTACATCCACCTTTAGTTGCCCTACCGTGTCGGCCGTCGCCATGATTTGACGGTTGATGTTGGTAATACAAATCCTGTCATCGTCAACTATGGTCAACCGGCCTACAGCCGTCCTGGCCAACCCCTCGACCACAAAGCTTCCGACTCCGCCCGTTCCCACCACCACAACGTGGCATTTCGCCAGCCTGAACAACCCATCTTCGCCGATCACCATAGCACTGCGGGCAAAAGACTGCCGCCAGAACCCGTCATTCATACCTGCTCCGTCATCCATAGCTCATTGTCAGCTACGGTCATCCTGCAATGGTCAAGCCGTTTGCCCAGGCTTTTCCCGGCAAAATTCTATCCCATCCCCCCCACCCTGTCAAACTGCGGCAACAATTCGGATTATCGCCGGGAATTTGCGAATTTTGTTGCATTAATACATCCTGAATGGTAGAATACGAGAGGAAGGGATTACCCCGGCGGGGGATAGCAATCAAAGGAGTGATTACCATGACTATTAATCAGATCGACAACCAGAACCAGCTGCCAGTCAGCAGCCTGACCCAGACGCAGAACGCCGGTCAGATCAAACAGGACGGGGAAAAGAAGCAGGCTGTTCAGCCGCCCTCGCCGTTTGACGCACCACCGTACGAGCTTGACATCTCAGCCGCCGGATACGAGATGTCAAGGCGTGTTGCCAGGGAAATGGCGGTTGCCGAGAAAGTGAGTGATCTGATCCTGCGTGACAGCGGGATTGTCACCGGTCAAAACACCGGCGTCGGCAATATTGATCGATTCCCGATCAACACCCCGAATACCGGTCTAGACATTGCCGACTTCTACGCCAATGACGCCGAACAGCTGCTAATCGACTCCGGCCTGGAGGGCGGTGGCGGCATCGGTGGCGGAGCCAGCGGCAACGCCGTCCGCAACCCGATCAACACCGGCAACGCCGGTTTGAACGTGGCTGACTTTTACGCCAATAACACTGAACAGCTGCTGATCGATTCCGGCCTGGAAAGCGGGACGGGCAGCGGCTCAGCGGTTAATTCCTACAAAAATCCGATCAACACCGGCAACGCCGGGGTGAATGTAGCTGACTTCTACGCCAATGACGACGAACAGTTGCTGAACCAGTCAGCCACCGGTGGATCAGCCACTGCCGTCAACTCCTACCAAAACCCGATTAACACCTCCAGTGGGGCAGTGAACAGCGCCGATTTCTACGCCAACGACACTGAACAGCTTATAAACGCCACAGTTAACGGCGGCAACCCGGCCAACCCCAATGCCGTTCAGGCCCCGATCAATACCGCCAACCCGCTGCTGAACGTGTTTGATTTCAACGCCAACAATACCGAGCAGCTGCTGGCCGAAGCAAATTACGGGCCTCAGATGGCCAATATGAACCAGCAGACCTATGTGCAGGATGCCGACATCAGCGCTGGCCAGGCCCAGGCCCTCAACACTGCCCAGGCGGTGTTCGGTCTCAACTATCAGGACGGCTATGGGGCCCAGGCCAGCAACACCCTGTCCACCCGCAGCAGTCTGATGGCGGCTGAAAACGACCTTGACAGCGCCGCTAGCCAGGCCGTTGCCAGCCAGGCTGAAAAACAGGCCGCCGCCAACGGCGGACTGGCCGCCCAGCTGTCGGGTGATACGATGAAGGTTGAAAGCGATGTCAGTTCATTGCCCGGAACGGCCGGCCAGTCCGCGGCGCAGACAGTGACCGGCGGGGCAGCGGCCGATGTAGTGCAGCTGGGTGATGACCTGCAGACAGCGGTTGAAAAGCCGGGATTCGTGAAAGAAAACGAAGGGCTGGTTGAGCGGGCAAGCGAGGTGTACAACCTGGATCGCAACCTGATCTGACTGGATCGCCGGGACTAAACTGACAGCCAGTGTTCCTGACAAAATAATAAGAGCCTGACCGGATATCGGTCAGGCTCTGTTTTTATATTTTATATTTTTTACCGCCGGCCTCACTTGCACCTGGCGTTAATTTCCAGGATTTTCCTTCCAAACTCGGCCCCAAACTCGTGGCACCTGACCAGTTCCTCGCGGGTCGGCCGCCACTTGAACTCCAGACCGCTCTTAATCAGGCTGGTTTTGGCCTCAACCAGGTACTGTTCCATTATCTTCTGGGCGCCGCCGCTCCAGCCGTACGAACCGAAAGCCGCCGACAGCTTGCCCCGCGGTTGCAACCCCCGGAAGTAGGTGAGAATGCCGCCCATAGTCGGGAGAATATCATTGTGAATGGTGGACGAACCGGCTATAATCCCGGCCGCATCCAGCATTTCCCGTGCTACCTCGCTGCGGTCGGACACCGACATCTTGAACAGCTTGCAGCCAACCCCGGTCGAGGCCACCCCGTCGAGAATACTCCGAGCCATCATATCGGTCGACTTCCACATCGTATCGTAGACAATTACCACCTTGTCATCCCAGCAACCATTTGCCCACTTCTCGTAAAGGGCCAGAACCGCGGCAAAATCCTTGCGCCATACCACCCCATGACTGGGCGCCACCAGTTTGATCGGCAGACTCTTTATTTTCGGCAGAACCTTAGTGATCATCTGCCCCAGCGGCATAAGTATATTGGCGTAATATTTCTCGGCCTCAAACAGGATTATTTTCAGGTCGTTCTGATCGTCGAACCGCCCGCTGGTACAAATATGCTGGCCAAATGCATCGTTGGAAAACAATATGTCCTCACCAGCCATGAAACTGACCATTGAGTCCGGCCAGTGTACCATCGGCACCGGTACAAAATTCAGGGTGTTTTTGCCGAGCGGCAGGCTGTCGCCTTCCTTGACCACGATGTACTCGTAGTCCGGATCGGGCTGGAAGTACTTCTGCACTGCCAGTTTGCCTTGGGATGTTATCACAACCTTGGCGTTGCGGCACCGCCGCATAATCTCGGGCAAGGCGCTGGAATGATCGGGCTCAACGTGATTTACCACCACGTATTCTATCTGGTCAAACTCCACCAGCTGTCTGACCCTCCCCAGCAGCTCGTCGGCAAAGGGGGCCTTCACACAATCGATCAAGGCCACCTTCTCGTCCTTAATTAAGTAGGAATTATAAGTCACCCCACGAGGGGTAAAATAACCGTGAAAATCGCGCATTTCCCAGTCATTGCAGCCGACGTAGTACACATTCTCTGCAATTGGAACGTTGGTATAGTACATAAATCCTACCTCCCTCTGCGGCAAATTGCCTGTCCTGTTTCCAATTTTACTATCGCCACCACCATTATGCAAGGCGGCCTAACCAGCCGCCCGCTCCCGGCGCCAGTCGCAGTGATCGCCCCGCTGAAGATCGAGAACGAAGCCAACCCGTTTCAGCCGTCCTTCAATGCAACCGCGGCAATGGCTGGCACTGTCATTAACACAAATCTTGCCATCATACAGCATATACTTTTTGCGCTCGGCCAACGGCGTCAGATTGGGCATGACCACATTGGCCCCGGCCATAACCGCCCTTTCCCTGCCGTCGCCGGCAATCGTCCCGACAGCAGTTGTGGCCGGCAGCAAACTCTTAGGCAGAACCAGACGGACGACAGCCACCATTACCAGGGTTTGCCCCAATCCTCCGGCCGGCTGGCCGGCCAGCGGGGTTCCGCGGTGGGGGATGAACGGACCGATCCCCACCATCTCCGGCTGCAGCCGGCGAATAAACTCAACGTCGGCTGCCAGATCGCTACAGGTCTGCCCCGGCAGCCCGACCATAAAGCCTGCCCCCACCTGATAGCCAAGCTGGCGCAAATCATCCAGGCACCGCCGACGGTTGTCCCAGCTCATATCCGGGTGCAACCGGGCGTAGAGCCCGGGCGAGGCTGTTTCGTGCCGCAACAGATAGCGATCAGCGCCCGCCCGCCTGAACTCAGCATAATCTGCCCGGCTGCGCTCACCCAAGGACAGGGTCAGGGCGCAGTCGGGAAACTCTCCCTTAATCGTGTCAATAATTGCCGTCAGCCGCCGGGTTGTATAATAGCCATCCTCACCGCCCTGCAGCACAAATGACCGGTAGCCCAGCTGGTATCCTTCCCGGCAAGCAGCAACTATTGCCTCCCGGCCCAGACGATACCTTTCGGCTGTCGCGTTTACCCGCCGCAGGCCACAGTACAGGCAATCATTGCGGCAATAACTGGTAAACTCGATTAAACCGCGGGCGAACACCCGGTTTTGATAGTACTGCTGACGGACAGCGTCAGCCGCCTCTGCAAGTTCACCAAACAACTGCCGGTCCAGAGTGGCCGCCTCGATCAGCCTGCCTACCTCCTCCACCGGCATCTCCTTTAGCTTTTCCGACCAACCCGTTTGCTTATCTGCCCGTTTATCCATATCAACCGGCCGCCTTAATCCGTTGCCTGTCATCGTGCGGTCAATATTTTAACATTTGAATTCTTGTTTGTCCAACGGTCAGCCGCCCCGGCTGGTTAAATATCGCCCCGCTATGCCCGGCAACTCATTGCCATCGCCAATTGTCACCTGCCCCGGAACATAACTACGGTCAAACCGTCCGCGGTATGGGGCGATGCCGGCTTGGCCGGGCCAGCGGACAGAACGGCAGAGTTGGCTTTTCCCGCATTATTCTTTCCGTCCCAGCCAGTTCCTCGGGCAACGGAACTGACAGGCACCGGGCGAGGCTGGAGAAAAATCTGCGCATTTCCGGAGCGTCCCAGACCGTCACCCTCAGCTCCCTGGCCAGCAGTTTGTGCTCGTCACTGAAACTAAGTCCCGGACGCACCAGGTAGCTGGCCGCACCCAGCCCGCCCAGGATTCTAGCTGTCTCAGCACAGTTTTTTTATCTGATCGATCGGAGCTGCTGACCCCTTTGACAGCTTGCAGTCGAACTATGTGCAGCCTGCCAGCACGGTTGGCCA
>JAOAFP010000004.1:0-11230 GCA_026416215.1 Negativicutes bacterium
AGATGTGTATAAGAGACAGACCTAGCCCTGTTCAAGGTCCTGCCCCCTGACCAGATCGTATCCCTGGGGCACGACGCCTCGTCGATAGCCGCCCAGAAATTGTTTGGACTGTATGGCGGCAACATGATTTCAGTCGGGATTATGATCTCAATTATCGGCGGAATCAATGGCTACATTATGACCCTGTCCCGGGTAATTTTGGCGATGAGCGAACGCCGTCAGATGCCCGGCTCGTCGGTATTCGTCCGGCTGGAGGAGGACAGCAAAACCCCGGTAAATGCACAGATTCTGCTGCTGGTACTGTCGTTCGTCTATTTCACGGTGGTCGACACCGAACGGCTGACCAACATCACCATGTTTTCAATCTGGATTTTCTATGTCTTCTGCTTCTGGGGAGTAATCCGCACCCGGCGGCGGCTGCCTGACGCCCCGCGCAGCTACCGGGTGCCGCTGTATCCGGTGGTGCCTCTGCTGGCGATTGCCGGGGCACTTTACGTCATTTACGGAATGTTTGTCTCCCAGCCGCTCAACGCCGTGTTTGCGGTAGGCCTGATCCTGATCGGCCTGCCGGTCCTGCACTTCTTCTGCGGCGACCGGCCATTTTACCAGTCGCTATCATTCCGCAAACGCAATCTGTTCCTGATTGCCTCGCTGATCATGATCGGCATGCTGTTTATGTTCAGCAAGGTGTTTGACAACCGGCCGGTGCTGGTGGTCGCCACCGAAAATTCCAACCGGCCGGTGGCCTTCACCGGTCCGACCGGCGAGCCGGCCGGCTTCGCTATCGATCTGATCACGGCCATGGCCGAAAAGGCTGGTTATAAGGTTCAGTTCCGCCCGATTGCCTTTGAACACCTGTTTAATGCGGTGAACAACAAGTCGGTTGACGTTGCTACCGGGATACTGACAATCAACGAGCAGCGGCAGGGCTTGGTAGCGTTCACCAACAGCTACGGCGGCAGCGAGCTGGCCCTGCTGGTCCGGAGCGACAGCCCGGCCCGGTCGCTGGCCGATCTGGACGGCCAGCGTATTGTAGTCCGCAAGGGCACGGTGGCCGAGCAGTTTCTGGCCGGCAAGACAGAGTTTGAAGTGTTGTCGATCGACGATCCCGCCTCAGCCCTGTCTCTGTATCAGGAGGGCGGGGCCGACGCCATGGTGGAGGATACCGTTCTGCTCAGTTTGTGGCTGGATGAGAACAAGCTGGCCGGCCGGCTGATCCCGCTGGGCGTCCGAGAACGCTACGCCTTTGCCTACAACAAGGGCAACGTCAGCCTGGGCGAAGCCCTGAACGGCGCGCTTGAAGAGCTGCAAAACAGCGGTGAAATCGACAAGCTGTGCAAAAAATGGAACATACGACTGGAAAAGTAATCCCCCGCCGGAGGCCAGCCCGTCCGCCACCGCAGGATTCAGACAAAGACGGGCGTAATCGGCAGAACCAGCTGTCCCCCGCCGGGAACCGACCCGTCCTCTGCCGTAGAAATGACGAGGAATCCTAAATTATGTATCCCCGACAGCTTATCAAAACACCGCAAGGGAGGAGGCCCCGAAATGAAAACCGGACTGACTTTTATTGCCATCTGTCTGACGCTGGCCGTTACCGCTGCCGTCTCTGCCCACGCCGTAACCGTGGTGTCGTACGACTTCAGCGGTCCTTTCATCAATTGCAGCGTGCCGCAGATCAACGGCATGGCCAACAAGGATGCCCAGCAAGCCGTTAACCAGTTCCTGCTAAACCAGGTGCAGCCGGAATTGACCGCCTTCCAGCAGTCGCTGGTGAAGGACCCTGCGAACGCCGACCCCAAGTCTCCCTGGCAAGGCAACCTCTGCTTTGAGAGCAGCTATTCCGTTAAATTCCAGCGCAGCTTCCTGCTCAGCATCGTCCAGGATGAGTACTGGTTCAGCGGTGGAGCGCACGGAATGGCCGTGCGCAAGGCTGCCAACATCAACACCGAAACCGGTCACATCTACAGCCTGGACCAATTGTTCAAGCCGGGCAGCGACTGGCTTAAAGTGCTGAACGCCGCCATTGCCGGCCAGATTGCCGTCCGCAGCGACAGCAGCGAATATAAGTTCAACGGCATCACCAGCCGCGAACAGTTCTACCTGATCGATGAAGGCCTGGTGGTTTACTTTCAGCCCTATGAAATCGGACCGTGGGTGCTGGGCATGCCCAAATTTGTCATTCCCTGGTATGATTTGCACGATTTGGTCAACGATAACCTGCCGCTGGCCGGTTGACAAGCCGCCCGGTGAAGCTCTGCCGCTTTGGCCGGCCCGGCCGGGAAAAGCCGGGGATCTGGCTTGGTGACGAAATATACGACCTCAGCACCCATTTCCCTGACTGGTCGCCGGCCAGCCTGGGCGATGGACGCCTGTTCGACCGGCTGGCACAGCTGCCGCTGGCGCAGCTGGACAGCTTCCCGGCCGACTCCGTGCGGCTCGGCTGCCCAGTCGCCGGTGTCGGCAAACTGGTCTGCCTGGGATACAACTCCCGCCGGCACGCCGAACAGTTCGGCCTGACCATTGTTGAGGCCACCCACAAGCCTCACGTTTTTCTGAAAGCCACCAGCGCCTTGTGCGGAGCCGGCGATCCGATTATCTACACCCGCCTGACCGGCAAACTGGACTGGGAAGGGGAGCTGGCGGTGATAATCGGCCGCCGTGGCAAATACATAGACCCGGCCGAATCTGCCGGCCATATTTTTGGTTATGCCTGTTTCAACGACCTGTCGGACCGCTACTGGCAGTTCGAGGCCGGTGACGGCCAGTACGCCCGCGGCAAGAGTTTTGATTCGTTTGCCCCGCTGGGGCCGGTGATCGTCACGGCCGACGAAATTGACGACCCCGGCCGGCTGTCGGTCAGGCTGTGGGTAAACGGCCAGTTGCGCCAGGCGTTCAGCACCGCCGACTATATCTACAGTCCGTTCCGGGCGGTGAGTTTCCTCAGTCAGTTTTTCACCCTTGAGCCGGGGGACGTAATCGCCATGGGATCGCCTCCCGGCAACGCTGCCGCCTGGGGCAATGCCTGGCTGCGGCCGGGCGATATAGTCGAGCTGACTATCGACGGACTGGGCCGGCAGCGACAACTGGTTGTGCACGAAGACGAAAGGGGAGCCGGTGCATAAAGCACCGGCTCCCCTTCATTTTGCCCTCCCGCCGTTTTTTCAGCCCGGCCGTTCGCCCCCTGTCCGGTCCGGTGACAGCATTAGCTGTCCCCCCGCGTTTTTTGCCACCCCCAGTTCTGCGGCAGCTTTCGAATGCCCGGCTACTTCTCCCACCTGCCAGCGCTGCCCGGCCCGCCGGCTCGCCGGCCGCTTCATTGGCCATGTCCGGACCGGGCGGCACCTGATTGCCGGCTGTTTGTGACCCGGGATGTTATCATAATCCGGTCCATTCCGCCCTTAACGGTGTTTTCAGGCAACCCGGCGGGCGTGACGGTGCCTGTACGCGGCGGTGATATTCTTATCCGCCTTTTATCTTTTTTTCAGATTGACCAGCTCTGCCCTTATTGTTATCCTGCGCAAAGTAATACATTCTCTCTGTGGCCCTGAGCCTTGTTTCCTGTTGTCTGATCTGGCCATTGACGTCATTAAAATCCGACTGCCACGACTATAAATCTAGCAGAGTGGCTTCATACCACGGCTGCTCCTCAAAGCACCTCCAGTTGTTCGGACAGAACCGCGTCGGCCCGGCCAAGCAAAGACATCAGCCGGGCAAAAATTTGCTTTTTATCCCCGCCTGCCGCCGGATAGCCCAGCGACTGCAGCCTATCCACCAACGACATGAACTGTTGCTTGTTGCTCCGGTAGTCGGTCTGTCCCAGGTAATCAAGGTACTTTACATAGAGGGAGCGTTCGATTAGCCCGGTGTTTTCCCGCATCGGATCGTAAACCCGGCAGTGCTCCAGCATTTCTGCTGCTTTGCACGGGCTTACCCTGTTTGCCTCTTCGATTACCGCTCCAATTTTGCGATTGGATACTTCCGGGTCAACCCTTACTGAAGCTCTGGCGAGCAGTTGTTTATAGTTGCCGGGCAGACTGCTGTCGAGATAAGCGAACAGCTGCGGGACAAGCACCCCGTACTGTCCAAAAACGTCGATAAGTTTTTCCCGAAACTCTGGCGGGTATTGCGGATTGTCGATTATCGAACCCACGTAATGGCGATCGTCGTCGTTGCCGGCCACTAGAACCGCCCCCGCGGCGTTAAGGCCGACCGAACAAAAGAACCAGCTCTTCCCCTGTCCGATCATTTCCCGAAGCCCGGCGATATTCCCTTCCCGCTGCCATCTGGCTATTTCAATGTGTTTGAATGTCCAGAGGAAGAAACACAAGCCGACGGTTAAAAACAGTAAGGAGAACAGTGCCGCCAGCCAGACCCGCGGGTGCGTCCGCCGGCTTTGCCAGACTTTGGCCGCGTTCCTCCTGAACGATGCCCAATATAGCCTGATCCGGCCGCTGGCGGTCCTGCCCAAGCTGGCAACCCCTGCCCCGATGTCCAGTGCTGTGCCGGCGCGGGCAGGATTACCGGAAACAATCGGCCCGGAGGGATCATCGGCATCCACATCAATGCTCATCACCGACCGTCGATCATTGTCGCCGGCCTCATCTACTCTTACGTCAAAATCCTCGTCGATGTCGATATCGACGATATCGGCCCGGCGGTCCCCCCCCACCCCGGACAGGCAATGTCCGCAATGCACGCAGAACCTGACCGATTCCGGTGCTCCCCGGCCGCAGCTGGCACAGTTGATCATAGTGCTGCTCGCGCGCTACCTTAGTTCGATGTCTATATCGTCCAGCGGGTCGTCGGCGGGAACGCGCAGGCTGACCTCAGTAACGGCCGCCTTCAGCTTTTCGTTGGCGTCTTCCAGATTGCGCACCCTCCACTGCAGACGGCGGCGGTTCAAAGCCAGAAGTATGGCCGCCACCGCCGCCAGCACGGTCGCCAGCGCCATAATTGCCGCGGCAATTAGCACCGGACGGGGCAGGCCCCGTCAGTTCACCGCTTGCTCTGCCGGCTTGCCGCCGTCGGCCGTCCGCTCCCGCCAGGCCAGTTGGTTGCCCTCCACCGTCCCGGGAACAAACGACACGCCATTCTCGTTCAGAAACGTTTGGATAACATCCGCCGGGACGACAAAACCTATACCCTGGGCTTCCTCCATCCGGCCGGTTACCAGGCCGAGCACCAGGCCGTGCTCATCCAGCAGCGGCCCGCCGCTGTCGCCCGGGGTTACGGTCGCGCCGAGCTGAATATACCTTTGCCCGTCAATTTCCCGGGCGCGGCTGCCGACCGTACCGGCCGTGACCGTCCGCTCCAGGCCCTGTGGGGCACCAATAAACCAGACCTGTGTACCCTCCTGTACGCCGTCGGTATTGACGGCTAGGGCCAATGGCGGGGTGTTTAACCGCTCCACTTTCAGGATCGCCATATCGCCGCACAATTGCACTGTTCATCCGCCTGGCCTCGTCGTAGCGCCGGCCGGCCATGTACTGATCCCCGTTTGCGCCGTACTGGGCGGCGGTCTGCACAGTCACGCAATAGCTGATGGCGTCGTTCATTAATGAATATAAACTGCGACCTGACATCCTCTGCCCCTTTGGGCGGCCTCAATTCAATGGCTTGCGACCTCAGCCCCGACCGTACTTCGCGGGCGCTGCCCGCCGCCCAGTAGACTTCTCCCCAGGTGCCGTTGTGGCTGTTGAATATGCGGGTGTAACTGTCGCCGAGATCCGACCTGGCCGCGCTGTACCGCTGCATAATTTGCATGATTCGGTCCATCTGGTCAAAAAAGCGCATATTTTCGGCAATTTTTGCCAGCTTTTCCTGGTTGATCCGGCACTGTTCCACCACATAATTGCACAGGGCAACGGCCTGGGCATCGGTTTCGGTGGAATACGGCAGTTTGCTGTCTCCCAGGGTGATGCGCCGGTAAAGCTGCTTTTTGGCCTCAACCCCGGTTTTTATGGCGGTCATCAGCTCCTCGGCCTGGTCGCTGAACGGCGCCTCGGCCAGCATTTTTATATTGCCGAGAAGTTCGAGGTTGCAGGACAGATAGTCGTTTAGCTTTGTCCTGCTCGCCGTAGCGGGAGGTGGGGCGGTTGCCGACGATTTCGATGCTGTTTGCAACCTGTCCGCGCTGGCTGTCAATGCCCGTCGGCGAATCGCGGATGCTTTTTTCGGCCAGTGCCACGCCTATCGCCGCCGCTGCCGTATCGCCGGCCTGTTAGGTTTGCTGCATGGCTTTTCCAACCCTGCTGACGTAGTCCCGATCCTTTAGGTAAGCGCTGATTCAGAAGGCCAGGGCCACCGCCAGAACAACAAGCACCGCGCCGGCAATAATGTAGCGCTAGCGGCGGATACTACGCCAGTTGACGGGTCGGCCGCAGCCGGTGCAAAACTTCTCGCTGCCGGTGAGTACCCGGCCGCAGGTGCATTTTTTGCTGCCGAAAAAAAAGTTCATCCCGTTCGCTGCTTCCGTCCTGTCAGTCCCAACCGGACACTGCGTAGCCGATTTTTTCCCTGGGAACGAACAGATACTGGTGCCACAGGCTGTCTTTCCCCCGATAATCGAAGCCAGCCAGCGCCAGCCCGCAGTCCAGCAACGACTGCATGGCCCGCCTGACCGCCAGCCGCCATTCGAGTGCCAGCTGATGGTCGGCTTTTTTTATCGCCTGAAAATTGGCCGGCACCGCCACGGCTACCAGCGGCCCGGTCGGCAACGCTGCCACCGGCCGGGGGAACGGCCATATTCCGGCCCTTGTCGTCCCGGCTGCCAGCGCCGGCAGCGGCTGCCCCTCCAGCCTGACCGGCGGCCGATCGATGTGCCAGCTGACCTGCAGCCGGTCAGTAGGCAGGCCGGCGTTCAAATTGTCGGGCATTTCGCCGTAGTAGTCCTCATGGTAGGTAACAGCCACCGCCCCCAGTTTGCGGATGTTGAGGTTGGCGTTGACCGTCTCCAGCGGGTCGTAGGTCCAGGTGATTAGGTCGTACCCCCGGCGCAAAGCCTCCTCGCGCTGGGCCTGCTTGAGTTTCTCTCCCAGCCGCCGGGCCCGCAGTCCGGGCACGATGGCGGTCATGTTGGAGTACTGAAACCGCCGTTCGCCCCTGACGGCGGCAAAACTGTAGGTGAAGCCCAGCAGCCTCCGGTTTTCGTCAAAAGCGCCGACGATTATGCCGTCGTTGCTTAGATCAATCCGCAGCCGGAAAGCCGGGATGACGTATTCCTCCCCCCAGGTTTCGGCCTGAAGACGGCAGACGGCCGCGATTTCGTCCATGGTGGTTATCAGACGGATCTGACAGCTAGTCATTGTTGCTTCTCTCCGCCGAGTATTCGTGCCGCCCCGGCCAGAACGCGCACCGCTGCCGGCAGGGCCGCCAGGTCGAAGGTCATGCTGGGGTGGTGCAGGCCGGGCCGCAAATCACAGCCAATGCCGAGGAAGGCGGTTTTGAGATGCGGGCAAAGCTGGCGGCAAAAATGAAAATCATCGCCGCCGGGGGTGACTATTGGCGGGTGCAGCGCCGATTCCCCGGCCTGGGCGACAATGGCCGCCGACAGGGCGGCGACACACTGGTCGTCGTATTCGGCCGCCGGCAGGGCACTCTGGCAGCGCCAGACCAGCTCCGCCCCGCCGGCCCGGGCGGCCATTGCGGCAGCAGCCTCAGCCTTTTCAGCTATTTGTTCGATCAGCCGGTTGTGCTGAGCGCGGGCGTCAAAGCTGAGCACAGCCCGGTCGGGAATTATGTTGGCGGTGGCGGGAGAATTGAAGGCAGTGCACTTGACCGACCAGGCCAGTGCCGGCGGAAACCGCAGGCTGTTGATCGCCTGGACCACCAGCACTCCGGCATCAACCGCGCTTACCCCCAGATGGGGGCGGGCGGCGTGGGCCGGCTGGCCGGTAATTTCCGCCACAAATTGACGGGTTGCCCCGTGGTGAACGGCCGGGGAGAAGCAGCCGCCAGCCAGTTCATCGGCCGGTCTGAGATGCATTCCCAGCAGGCAGTGGACATCGTCCAGCCAGCCGTAGCCGGCCACTTGTACGGCCCCCTGGGCGGTTTCCTCGGCCGGCTGAAAGATCAGGCGCAGCCTGCCGGCCGGCAGCGGCGTGGTCACCAGCATCTCGGCCAGGGCCAGGGCAACGGCCATATGGGCGTCGTGGCCGCAGCTGTGGCAGAGCCGGCGCTCACCGTCGCCGCCGTGCCACAGCCCGTCCATATCGGCCCGCACGGCCACAGTCCGGCCGGGACAAACACCGTCGATGTCGGCACGGACGGCAGTACCACGGCGGCAAGGCGAAAGACCGAGCCGGTCCAGGTGCCCCTCAATATATTCGGCGGTGCGGTGTTCGGCCAGGGCCGGTTCGGGAATGGCGTTCAGAGCCCGCCAGTGGCCGGCGGTCAGCTGGGCCAGACGGTCTTCAGTCATGGCCGATGGTCTGGCTGCAAAGCAGATGTTTTCTCAGTCGGTGCCAGTCCAGTTCGTAGCCCAGCCCGGGGCCGTCCGGCACGGCAATCTGCCCGTTGTGGTGAACTATGTCAGGGGTTACGATGTCTTCGTGCCAGTATCGGTCATAGCCCGATGTATCGCCGGGGATGGTGAAGGCCGGCAGGGTGGTGAGGGCGATGTTGACCGCCCGGCCGATGCCGGTTTCCAGCATGCCGCCGCACCAGACCGGCACTCCCCGGTCCTGGCAATATCCGGCAATCTGCCGAGACGGCTCCAGTCCGCCCACCCGCCCCTGCTTGATGTTGATGATCCGACAGGCACCGATGTCCAGCGCCCGGCGGCAGTCTTCCGGGGAAAGGATGCTTTCATCGAGACAAATTGGCGTAACCAGCTGTTTTTGCAGGACGGCGTGGTCGATTATGTCGTCGTGGGCCAGCGGCTGTTCGATCATCAACAGCCCCAGCCCGTCCAGCTGGCGAAGCCGGTCGGCGTCGGCCAGGCTGTAAGCCGAGTTGGCGTCGGCCATCAGCGGGACATCCGGGAAATGCTGCCGGACGGCCGACAGAGGCTGAAAGTCATGGCCGGGCCTGATTTTGATCTTGATCCGCCGGTAGCCCTCGGCCAGATACTGTTCAACCTTGGTCAGCAGGGTGTGGATGTCGGGCTGGATGCCGATGCTTACCCCGACGTCGATTACCGGCTTTGTCCCACCCAGCAGCTGCCGGAGCGGCTGCCGGGCCTGCCGGGCAAATATATCCCAGACGGCGTTTTCGATGGCTGCCTTGGCCATATTGTTGCCCCGGATGTAGGACAGCCGGGCGCTCACCGCCTGAGGCCGGGCAATATCAGCCGCCATCAGGCAGGGGATGATGAAGTCCTTGAGCATGTGCAGGGCGGTGCCGATGGTTTCCTCGTTGTATAGCGGCTGGCTCATCGCCACGCATTCCCCCCAGCCGGTCACCCCCTGGTCGTCAATGGCTTCCACCAGCAGAAATTCCCGTCGCTGTTCGCAGCCAAAGCTGGTTATAAAAGGTTCCCTGAGCGTCATGGCGGCGATGTGTAGGTTTACCCGTGACAGTTTCATGGTTTTCCCTCCGTTCAGCCGGTCCGGTCGCCCTGCTGGCCGACTGGCCGGTAAAAACCGGACAAACTGCGCAAATTGCGCTGTTTTGCCCGGTTTCGTCCGCCCCGCTCAGAGGGCGGCAAGTATCTGGTAACAGATACCGGCCACCACCGCCGTGCAGGGTATGGTCAGAACCCAAGCCCAGACCAGATTCTGCGCCACCCCCCAGCGGACGGCCCGCACCCTGTTGGCTGCCCCCACCCCGAGTATAGAGCCGGTGACCACGTGGGTGGTGCTGGCCGGCAAATGAAGCAGGGTGGCCGACATGATGACCAGCGACGAGTTGAGATCGGCGGCAAAGCCGCTGATCGGCTGCAGCTTGAAAATCTTGCTACCCATGGTTTTAATGATTCGCCAGCCGCCGGTGGCCGTGCCCAACCCCATGGCAGTGGCACAGGCCAGTTTTACCCAGAACGGGACGGCAAAACTGTCAATAAAGCCGGCGGCCAGCAGCGCCATGGTTATCATCCCCATGGCCTTCTGGGCGTCGTTGGCGCCGTGGGAAAACGACATCAGTCCGGCCGACAGCATCTGCAGGGCGCGGAACCGCCGGTTCATCAGGCTGGGAGCCCGCCAGCCAAACAGCCACATCAGCCCGATCATCACCGCGCTGCCCACCAGCATGCTGGCCACCGGCGATACCACCAGGGCGGCGAAAATTTTCAGAATTCCCGCCACTTTCAGGTGCTCAACCCCGGCCGCCGCGATCACCGCCCCGACCAGGCCGCCGATCAGAGCGTGGGAAGAACTACTGGGGATACCGAAGTACCAGGTGAGCAGGTTCCAGACAATCGCCCCGGCCAGGGCCGCCACCAGAGCGGTCTGGCTGACTGCCGCCGCCTGCACGACATCGGTGCCAATGGTCTTAGCCACCCCGGTAAACATCATCGCCCCGGTGAAGTTCATGGTCGCCGAATACCAGACCGCCGCCCGCGGCGACAATGCCCGGGTTGAGACCGAGGTGGCAATGGCGTTGGCGGTATCGTGAAAACCGTTGATATAGTCGAAGGTCAATGCCATCAGAATTACGAGAATGAGCAGAAGTTCCATCAGCAGTCCCCGGCTATTTGTCCCCTACTTAAATATTTTTCGCAAATCGTTGCTTATTTTCTGGTTGTTGGCCGCCACCACGTCGAGCATGGCCCTGACTGCTGCCGACAGGTTCTGCTGAAAGGCGCTGTCCTGCCCTTGCTCCTGTTCCTTGCGCAGGCGTTTTTTGAAAAACGCCTTGTGCAATTTGCCCAGCCGTTTGCGGGAAAATCCCAGTTTCATAATCGCACCCTCCGGAACTTGTCAAGAATTGCCCAACAGCCGTTCAGTCATCGCCCCGGCTGCCGGCAGCCAGCTTGTGCCAGAGCAGCCCTTGCGCCACCTCGCGGGCCCGATCCCGCCCGCAGGCGGCGGCGATGACCGACAGCGCCAGATCGATGGTGGCCGCCGGACCCTGTCCGGTCCAGATCGGCCCGTCGCTGACCACCAGCCGGTCCTGCCACTCTCCGTCGCTTATCTGCTGTTCGATCCCCGGGTAGCAGGTATAGCGCCGCCCGGCCAGCAGGCCGGCCGCCGCCAGGGCCAGATACCGCACTGACTTGAGCGCCCCCGCCTCGGACGGTCCGATTCCGCCGGTGTAATGAGTGAAAAACACGCCGGCAGTCGCCGCCAGC
>JAOAFP010000004.1:11240-22321 GCA_026416215.1 Negativicutes bacterium
GCAAAGGTCTGGGCCCCCTTCAGCCCGCCCGGCAGATACAGCCAGTCAAATTCATCCAGCTGGGCATCCGTCAGCTGATCGAGCCGGCAATCGGCCTGAATGACAATACCGCGGCTGCCCGTGACCGTCAGTCCGTCCAGACCGGCCACCACCACCTCCAGTTGTCCCCGCCGCAGGACATCAATCATTGCCACAGTTTCAATTTCCTCGCTGCCATCGGCAACCAGCACCAACACCCTGGCCATGCCCATCCCCCCTCCGGTCTCCGGTGCTGCGGCCGTCCGGCCGCAGCACCGGAACCATGAAATGTGTCATCCTTTGTCTATTCTTGACTGAGACCGGTTATTCCTGCCGGGCAGAAATTACGGTGCCGGCAGGTTTTTCCCCGGACGCCGCGAAATCTACTCCCGGAGCCCGGCCAACCGGCCGAACCAGAACAGCACGGGGGTGGGAAAATGAAGATTGTCCGCCATCTGGTAAAAATTATCGAAGACAGCGAATATATCTCCCTGATCGCCGACTGTGCCGAAATCCGGGTGTTTTTCCTCACCGATCAGATAATTCGCTGGCGGGTGTCATTCGATCGCCGGTTCGAGGAGGCCTCCTACGCCCTGACTATGACCGGCTGGACGGACCGGCTGGACGGGGTGCTGGGCGACTGGCGGCGGCAGGTGACGCCGGTCGTGCCCCGGATCAGCGAGGACGAACGGTATTGCACCCTGTCATCCAACGCCCTCAGCCTGAGGGTGGACAAGGCCAGCTATCACCTGGCGGTGCTGGATGGCGACGGCCAGGTGCTGTTCAGTGAACTGCCAGGGCGGGCCGCTAAATGCGACCGTCAGGGGCGGGTTTACCACTACCGCCGGATCGACCCCGAGCGGGAGTGTTACTACGGGTTTGGTGAGCAGCCCGGCCCCCTGAACAAGGCCGGCCGGGTCCTCCGCCAGGCCCCCCGCGACTCGATCGGCTACGACCCTGAACTGACCACCCCGCTGTACAAGCATATTCCCTTTTACATCACCGCCGACAAGGTTACCGGCCGGTCCTACGGGCTATTTTACCACAACAGCTACGAGAGCCTGTTTGACATGGGCTGTGAGCGCAGCGGCTACTGGCCCCGGTTTGCCTGCTACTGTGCCGACGGGGGAGATATCGACGTCTTTTTTATCGACGGTCCGACCATCGGCGAAGTGGTAGAGCGCTACACCGACCTAACCGGCAAGACAGCGTTTGCCCCGCTGGATTCCCTCGGTTACCTCGGCTCGACCATGTATTATGTGGAGCTGGACAGGGACTGCGATGATGCGATACTGGACTTTGTCGACAAGTGCCAGCGGGAAAACCTGCCGCTCAGCAACTTTCACCTTTCGTCGGGCTACACTGCCGACGAAAAAACTGGCCGCCGCCAGGTTTTTACCTGGAACCGCCGGCGGTTTGACAGTCCGCGCAAATTTTTCAAGAAAATGCGTGAACGGGGGGTGACGGTCACTGCCAACGTCAAGCCCGGGATGCTCACCGATAATCCCCATTATCCGGCCTTTGCCGAATGCGGGGGGTTTGTCCTGACCGCCGACGGCCAGCGCCCCTACGTCGACCGCTGGTGGGGGGGCGACGGGTCTTTTGTCGATTTTACCAACCCCGACGCCCGCCGGCTCTGGAAACAGCTTTTGCGGACCCAGGTGCTGGAGATGGGCACGACGTCGGTCTGGAACGACAACTGCGAGTACGACTCGCTGGACGACCGCGACGCCCGCTGCCACTTTGACGGGGCCGGCGG
The DNA here is from genome assembly GCA_026416215.1 of Negativicutes bacterium. Classification (GTDB taxonomy): domain Bacteria; phylum Bacillota; class Negativicutes; order SKW292; family SKW292; genus SKW292. Next base: position 13,018 of record JAOAFP010000004.1, read on the forward strand.
GATAATCGACCAACTCAAGCCGGTCCAGTCTCTGCTGATGGCCCACGCGGCCCACGAGGCAATCGCCGGACTGGCGACTAATGCCCGTCCCTACATAGTTAACCGCTCAGGGTTCGCCGGCATTCAGCGTTACGCCTCCACCTGGGCCGGCGACAACCGCACTTCCTGGAGCACTTTGCGGGCCAACATCGCCACCGTCCTGGGAATGGGGCTGAGCGGCGTGGCCAACAACGGCTGCGACATCGGCGGATTCTGGGGCCCGGCCCCCGATGCCGAGCTGCTGGTGCGCTGGGTGCAAAACGGCATTTTTCAGCCGCGCTTTTCCATCCACTCCTGCAACGATGACAATACCGTCACCGAACCGTGGATGTACTCCTGCCACTTCGACGTGATCCGGGCTGCCATCCGGCTGCGCTACGACCTCCTGCCCTACCTCTACTCACTGCTGTACGATGCCCACCTGACAGGCCGCCCAATTATGCGGCCGCTGGTGTACGAGTTCGCCGGCGACCGGAACGTCTATGAGGAAAGCCTGCACTTCCTGGTCGGCCCCTGGTTAATGGCGGCCAACGTGCTCGAACCCGGCCAGACCAGCAAGGAGGTCTACCTGCCGGCACCTGACGGCTGGTTCTACTGGCCTGACCGCCGCTATTACCGGGGCGGGCAGACCGTTTCCCTGCCGGTGGACATAACTTCGATCCCGATGTTCATCCGAGCTGGGGCGATAATCCCCCTGACCAGCGGCTTCACCGACATCAACCGCGAGCGGATGACCAACCTGCACCTGTTGATCGCCCGCGGCCGCGACGGTGAAGCCAGCACCTTCACCCTGTTTGAGGATGACGGCAAGACGTACGCCTATCGGCAGGGGAAATACCGCACCACCACCATCCGGCTGACCGGCGGACAGACCACGGTGATTGAGTTTGCCCGCCAGGGAGCCTACAAGTCGCCAGTGGCCAGTTTCAGTGCCGAACTGCTGGGCGGGGGCAAAAGCCCGCTGTCGGTGACCATCGACGACCGGCCGGTCCGTCACTTCCTTCACCGCGACGCCTGGCAGAAGGCCGAGGAGGGCTGGTACTACAGCCACAGCCGCCGGGCCGCCCTGATCAAGGGCCGGCAGTTTTCTGCCGTCAACCGGCTGACGGTCAATTACGATAAGTTTGACCTGATCGGCATGTGACGGCCGGCTGGACAGGCCGGCAACCGATCCTTCACCGGGAGGGAAAAATGTTCGGGCAGCTGATTGAACGGATAGGCGACCAGCACGATTTGCGGCTTCTGCCCCAATGGGGCCCATACACCAAGAAATACCTCGGCACTTCCCACATCGCCGACCCCGGGCAGGGACTGCGGTTTGACCTCAGCGTGTTCCCAGGCTACTACCGGCGCCGGGTGGAGGTCCCGAACGTCCTTTACGAGGGCAACTACTACCCGTGGTCGGCCAGGCCCGACCTCAGTGAATTCACTTTCCGCCAGATGCTGGAATGGAAGGACCGGGTCTACGCCGACGTGACCTGCCGGCTGACCGGGGACGGCGACGGTCAGCTGATTACCGTCGATTTGGTCAACAACACCGCCATGTGGCAGATACTGTCCCTGCACCTGATTGCCTCCCTGCACTTTCCGGCTGTCGCCGAATACCAGCCTGACAACACCCTGTTCCCCGCCCGCCCCCGCTGGCCGGACGGAGTGGCGTGGCTGGACGGCCTGGATTACTGCGAGCTGCGCTATGCCGTTACCCGCCCGACCGATAATCTGGTGGCTGACGGCAAACGCCGGGGCGAGGTGCGCGGACACGATCTGGTGAACGGCGGCGGGGTGGAGCTGGGGTTTGACGCCGGCGATCAGTTGGTTCTGGCCTGCCCGGCCGGAGTCTGTGCCGGCGGGACGGCTGTGCTGCTACGCTACATTGCGGCCGCCGGCCAGGAACTGCTGCTGACCGTGGATGGACGTGAGCAGGGGGTATTCCGCCTGTCGCCAACCCGCCGGCCGGCTTGCCTGATCCTGCCCCTGGCCGGGCCGGTGGCCGGCCGGCCGACCATCGCCCTCACCTGCCGGCAGCCCGGAGCTATTGTGGTGGACGGACTGGCCCTCGGCCACCCCGACCGGCTGAAAGCCCTGGCCTTCCCCCGGCACCGCTGGCAGCCCCGCCCGCGCATCCGGCGGCCGGGCGCCGATGCCGTCAGCCTGAAGTACCCCGACGTCAACGGTTTTTACGGGCTGAAGTGGTCGAACACCGACTGCCAGGTCCGCGAATTTATCTGCCGTGATCTCGACAGCTTCTTCCCACTGATGGCCAATGATCACGTCAAGCGCAGGCTGGTGGGCGAAGGCCGCGGGCACTACACCGATATCTTTCTCCGTCCCCTGCCGGTGGAGCCGCGCCGCCGGCTGCGGCTCGAGGCGATAGTGACGGTCGCCCCCGGCTATGACCAGCTTAGGGACAAGCTGGCCGGCTTCCACCCCCGTCCCCCGGCCGGGCTGCCCGCCCGGCTGCGCCCGGACAATCCCGGTCCGTTTGACGGCTGCCACCGCGGCGGGCGGCCGTTGCTGTTCGGCCAGCAGCTGATGCAGGCCACCCTGCTGACCAACGTTGTCTACCCGGTTTACACCCGGCGCTCCTACATCCGGCACTCCTGCCCCGGCAAGTGGTGGGACTGCCTGTACACCTGGGACTCGGGGTTCATCGGCCTGGGGCTGCTCGAGCACTCCCTGCCGCGGGCCGTGGAAAACCTCTGCGTCTACCTCACTCCGCCGGGCGACCAGTCGGCCTTTGTCCACCACGGCAGTCCGGTCCCGGTCCAGCACTACCTGGCTTTTGAGATCTGGAACCGCTGCCAGGACAAGGATCTGCTTGCCTTTCTCTATCCCCGTCTCCGCCAGTACTACCTGTTCCTGCGCGGCCGGCTGGGCAGCTCGACCACCGCCCGGTTCAGGTCGGGGTTGCTGCAAACCTGGGACTACTTTTACAATTCCGGCGGCTGGGACGATTATCCGCCGCAGAAATTCCTCCACGACCACGGCCTGGCCGGCCGCTACTCGCCGGTGATCACCACCGCCCATTGCATCCGGCTGGCTAAATTTCTCGGCCAGTACTGCCGGATTCTCGGCCAGCCGGACGACCAGGCCGAATATGACGGGGACATCAGCCTGCTCAGCGCTGCCCTGCAAACCCACGCCTGGGATCGGGAAGCCGGCTATTTCAGCTACGTTGGCCACGACCAGGACGGTAACCCGCGGGAGATCCTCCGCCACAGAAGCGGCCAGAACTTCAATATGGGGCTGGACGGGGTCTACCCGCTGGTGGCCGGGGCCTGCACCCCGGAGCAACAGACCCTGCTGGCCAGCCGCCTCCGGTCACCCCGCCGGTTCTGGACCAAAATCGGCCTGTCCGCCGTTGACCGCACCGCCAGCTACTACCGTCACGACGGCTACTGGAACGGCACGGTCTGGATGGCTCATCAGTGGTTTTTCTGGAAAGCCATGCTCGACCTTGGCCATCACCGGTTCGCCCGCCGGATTGCCATGACCGCCCTCAAGCTTTGGCAGCGCGAGTGCCGGGCTTCTTACCGGACCCTGGAACACTTCGTGATCGCCAGCGGCCGCGGGGCGGGCTGGCACGCCTTCGGCGGCCTGTCCGCCCCGGTGGTGTCCTGGTTTGCCGCCTATTTCGTTCCCGGCACGGTCAACACTGGCTTTGACACCATTATCACCGCCCGGGAAGTCAGCCGCGACCGCTCACGGATCGCCCTGCACTGCCGCTGCAGCCGCACCGGCCCGACCTCCTTGATCGCTGCCCTCGACGACACCCATACCTACCGGCTAACCGGTGACGGGCGGCTGGAACAGCCGGCCCCCGGGCAGCTGGTGGTCACCTGGAACGCTGCCGCCGACAGCGACTACAGCATGATCATCGAAAGGAGATGAAAACCATGTCCCAACCCCCTGCTGCCGACAGGCCGACAGCCAGCCTGGCAATGAAAGTCAAAATTCTGCTGACCTTTTTCTGCCTCAGTTTCCCCACCTACTGCTTCCCGATCCTAGTGATGCAGGCCACCAGCTACTACGGGGTCAGCCACTCCGAAGCCGGCGGGCTGGAAACCTACGTTAACCTCACCAATATGCTGGCCTCGCTGTGTATATTCACCATATTCCTCAAATTTGGCTACCGCCGGCCGATTATCACGGCCAGCCTGCTGCTGGCCCTGGTCAGTTTTGCCGCCAAAGAAATTGATTCGATCTGGGGCATTCGGCTGTATCTGATCACTACCGGCGTAGCCTATGTGGTAATCAAGGTGGCCTGCTACAGTATGGTGGGTCTGGTGGTCAAAACCCGGGAGGGACACGCCCGGTTCGTCAATTTTATGGAGTTCATCTATATGACCGCCAACATGATCGCGATGTGGATCTACTCGTTCTTTGTCGGCGAGGAAGGCTCATTCTGGCTCTATATGTTCTGGTTCATCGCCGCCGTTTTCGTAGCCCTGGCCGCCATGTTCTATTTCACCAGAATCGACGAGTCGGCCATCGAGCAGGAGGCGGAAAAGCCGCTGAAAGAACAGCTGCGGGACGTGGGAAAAATTATCACCACCACGGCCATTATTCTGCCGTTGATTATGCTCTGGGCCTACGAGTCGATTGAACAGGGGGTGGGGCCGTGGATGGCCACTTTCAATTACGAAATCCTCGAGGCCCCGAAGGATATCAGCGTCCAGCTGGGCAGCCTGTTTGTGCTGGCCATCGCCCTGGGCCGGCTGTACGGTTCATTCATCTACAAATGGGTTAAGTGGCAGTATGTGTTCATTTCCAGCTTTATCGCCGGTTTATTCTTCATCTGTTTCGTAATGTTCAATATGCAGGAGGGAATCGGCGCCAACGCCACCTCAATCCTCGACCTGCCGCTGGTGGCCTACTGCCTGCCCATTTTCGGCTTTTTCATCGGCCCGGTCTATCCGACCCTGGTGTCGCTGATGATGACCAGCCACGACAAAAGCATGCACTCGGCGATCATGTGCCTGATTCTGATCGCCGGCGCGGTGTTTGACAGCGCCGCCGCCCGGGCAGTAGGCAGCCTGTTCGGTCACTTCGGGGGAATCAACGCCTTCGCCATCTACACCATAATCCCGATCGTGGTGTTGCTGATCCTGTCCCTGCCGTACGCCGCGTTTTTGAAAAAGCGGGAAGCCCGGCAGCTGGCCGCGGCCACCGGCGGGCCGGAAAAGTAGCGGCATAACCGCAATAAAACTTCAACGAGGTTACCCGGTAATGTTTACATCCTTTATCGGCCGCCTGAACACCGACAACCTGGGGATAAAAATAAAAATTCTCCTCGCCTTTTTTTGCCTCAGCTTTTTGACCTACTGCTTCCCGGTTCTGATCATGCAGGCCACCAGTTATTACGGGGTGGACCACGGCACGGCCGGGGCGCTGGAGTCGTATTTCAACCTGACCAATATGGTAGTCACGCTGGCGATTTTTTCCGTATTCCTCCGCTTTGGCTACCGCCGTCCGATGATTGTTGTATTCCTGATAATGGTTGTGGTGTGTTTTTTCGCCAAAGTCGTCGATTCGATCTGGATGGTGCGGGCCTATCTGATAGCCACCGGCATTTCCTTTGTGGTGATAAAGGTTTCCTGTTACAGTATGGTGGGCATGATCATCAAAACCCGGGAAGGCCACGCCCGGTTCGTCAACTTCATGGAATTCATCCACATGGTCTCAAATATGCTGGCTATGTGGACCTATGCCTGGTTCGTCAAGGGCGAGGGGGCGTTCTGGCTGTACCTGTTCTGGTTTATTGCCGGAATTTTTGTGGTTTTGAGCCTGATCTTTCTCTTCACCCGGATCGATGAAAGTTCTTTCCAGCACGAGCAGCAACGTCCGTTCGGCCAGCAGCTGCGGGACATCGGCCGGCTGATCACCACCACTGCCATCATCCTGCCGCTGCTGATGTACTGGGGCTATGAATCAATCGAACAGGGTGTGGGGCCGTGGCTGTCCACCTTCAATTTCGAGATTCTGCAAGTTCCCAAGCACATCAGCGTGCAGCTTCACAGTATGTTCGTGCTGGCCATTGCCCTGGGGCGGCTGTACGGTTCGTTCATCTACAAGTGGCTGAAGTGGCAGTACGTTTTTTTGATCAATTTCGGGCTGGGGCTGCTGTTCATCTGTTTCGTTTTGTTCAACATGCAGCCCGGGGCGGGAGCCGGCGCCCAGTCCCTGCTCGACCTGCCGCTGGTGGCCTATTGCCTGCCGGCGTTCGGCTTTTTCATCGGTCCGGTCTATCCCACCCTGATATCGCTGATCCTGACCAGCCACCCCCAGAGCCTGCACCCGGCCATTATGTGCCTGATCATGATCGTCGGTGCGTTGCTCGACAGCTTCTCGGCCCGGATGGTGGGGGGACTGTTCAGCCATTTCGGCGGCGTCACCGCCTTTGAGATCTACACCATTGTTCCCCTGATCGTGCTGATTGTGCTGACCATTCCTTACGCCCTGTTTCTCCGCCGCCGAGCTGGCCGGGAGGTGAGCGGGAGTGCATGACGTGCACCCGCGTTTCCTGACTGATGTGCTGGCTATCGGCGCCCACCCCGACGACGTCGAGCTGGGGTGCGGCGGACTGTTGATCCAGGCCGGGCGCCGGCGGCTGACCACGGCCATGCTGGTCCTGACCGACGGCGCGGCCGGCCGCTCGGGTAGCGCTGCCGAGCGCGAGGCGGAAACCCGGGCGGCAGCAGACGTCCTGCGGGTGAATCATCTGATTATGCTGGCCCTGCCCGACGGCCGCCTGTCGGGGGCCGAAGAAGCGGCCGACCGGCTGGCCACCGCGATTGCCGGGCTACGGCCGCGGATAATCATCGGCCACTGGCACGATGAGTGGCATCCTGATCACCTGGCGGCCCACCGTCTGACCAAGGAAGCGGTATACCTTGCCCAACTCAGGGCCTTCTCCCCCGACTTTCCCTACCCCGGGCCGCAACACAGCCTATATTTCCACCTCAACAGCCGCCGCCTTGCCAATCCTGACCTGGTGGTTGACATAGACGATGTGGCGGAGATAAAGCGGCAGGCCCTGTCCTGCCACCGCTCGCAGGCGGCGGTAATTGCCGAATACGACCGGCTGGCCGCCGCCTATGGCTCGCTATGCAACGCCCGCTACGGCGAGGGGTTTTTCTTCGAACGGCCGCTGAGACTGGACAGCAGCCGGATTTTAATGTAAGGTTGACGGGAATCTGCAAACAGACGAGGTGAAACAATGAAACGCTACTCGATTGCCATTGCCGGCGGTGGCAGCACCTATACGCCGGCCCTGCTGAAGACCATCAGCGACAGTCGCGACTGCCTGCCGCTGCGCCGGCTGGTACTTTACGACATCGATCGCGACCGCCAGGAACTGGTGCACGGGTTCGCCCGGATCCTGTTCCGGGAACAGTATCCCGAGGTTGAGGATATTGTCGCCACCACCGATCCGGAAATTGCCTTTGCCGACGTTGATTTTGTCCTGATGCAGCTCAGAAGCGGCGGCTTCCGGATGCGGGAACTGGACGAAAAGATTCCCCTCCGGCACGGGCTGGTCGGGCAGGAGACCTGCGGAGCAGGCGGGTTTGCCTACGGCCTACGCTCCATCCCCGACGTAATTGAAGTGGTAAAGGCAGTGCGGAGATTGTCGCCGGATGCCTGGATTCTCAATTATTCCAACCCGGCGGCAATCGTGGCCGAGGCCACCGGCCGGGTGTTCCCCGGCGACCGGCGGCTGATCAATATCTGCGATATGCCGATCGGCATCCTCGAATCGGTGGCGGCCGTGTTCAACTCCCACCGCCGGGAATTTGAGCCGCGCTATTTCGGTCTGAACCATTTCGGCTGGTTTACCCACATTTACGACCGGGCCGGTAACGACATTTTGCCCGGCCTGCTGGCGCATATCGCCGAAAATGGCATCACCCCGGCCGACCCCGGCATGGCCGAGAAAAGCTGGCTGGAAACCTACAGCAACCTCCGGCGAATGGTCAGGGATTTCCCGGGAATGCTGCCCAACACTTATATGCAGTACTACCTTTACCCGCAAAAAATGGTCAAAAAATCCGATCCCAACTACACCCGGGCCAACGAGGTCATGGACGGGCGGGAAAAGCGGTTTTTTGAGGAGTTAAGGCTTATCAACGACCGGCAGACGGTGGCCGGTAGTGAATACGCCAGCAGCAAACACGGGGTGCACGGTGACTACATAATCGAGCTGGCCAACGCCCTGGCCAACAACACCCAGGAAATTTTCCTGATTATCACCCGCAACAATGGGGCAATCCGCAACTTCCCGGCCGAGGCTATGGTGGAGATCCCCTGCCGGGTAGGCAAAAACGGGGTGGAGCCGCTGGTGGTGGGCGAAATCCCTCCCTTCCACAAAGGGCTTATGGAAGGCCAGTACGCCTACGAAAAGCTCACCGTCGACGCTTATTTTGAACAGTCGTACGACAAGGCCCTGCAGGCCCTGACCCTGAACCGCACGGTTACCAACGCTGATGTGGCCCGGGCTTTGCTCGACGATTTAATCGCAGCCAACTACGATTACTGGGGCAAACTGTTCAGGTAGGAACGGGCAAGGACAGCTTCGCCACAACAAAAAGAGGCGGGACAGGGTTCTGTCCCGCCTCTTTTTGCCCTGACAGTTCCCGGCCGGCCACCCCGGTCCCGGATTCCTGGTCTGCCCCCGCGCTGCGTCCAGGTTTATCCCGACAGTTCACGACCAGCCGTCAGGGATAACTCCCGGACCTCTGTCACCCTGATTTTTTCCCGGTCTCCCCAGCCGTACACTCACCGCAGATTATCGCGTATTCCCGCCGGTCGCCCAATTCCCGTCCGTGCCATTCCCGCACCAGCTGCTGACGGACCAACCACGGTACCGGCCTGAAAAACTGCCGGCCGACTATCTGATCGTATCCGGGTGGGAATGCCCGGTCGGCCACGCTGACCATCAGCAACTGACTACCCGGCCGCCATGGCAGAACCAGCAGGTGATCGTCCAGCCCGGAATCATCGGTGAGCGGCTGCCCCACAACCACTCTCTGGTTACCGTTGTCATCTTCGTAAAACAGCCTCGCCCCGCCGATGCACAACAGGCGGGCCTCGCCGGCCTCACGGTCGAGGAATCCGTATATCAGACTGATGTCCATCCGGTAGCGGCTGAACAGCCCGGCAAACTGCCGCAGTTTGATCAGCAGCCATTTCAGGCTGCGGCCGGTGCCGATGCCAAGACGGCATACTGCCTGAACCAACGGCAGGTAGCTGTCTCTTATACACATCT
>JAOAFP010000046.1 GCA_026416215.1 Negativicutes bacterium
CCGGCTGGGCGATGTGGCCACGATCAGGGACGGGGCGGGCGAACCGTCAGACTATGTTCTGTTTGGCAGTGGTGCCGGCCGGGCGGCCCGGGGGATCGATGGCAGCGGTGGCAGCGTACCGGCGGTCACAATCAGCGTGGCCAAAAAACCGAAGACCAATGCCACCGCCCTCAATCAGCGGCTGCTGACGGCGGTGGGAGACAGCCGGGCCGGGCTGTTGCCCCGCGACGTGCAGGTGACCGTCAGCCGCAACTACGGTGAAACGGCCAACGATAAGTCCAACGAACTGCTCGAACACATGCTGATCGCCACTCTGTCGGTGGTGGGGCTGGTGGCCCTGGCCCTGGGACGGCGTGAGGCAGTGGTAGTGGCGGTGGCCGTGCCGGTCACTCTGGCCCTGACCCTGGCGGCAACCTACCTGTTGGGCTATACCCTCAACCGGGTGACGCTGTTCGCCCTGATTTTCTCGATAGGGATCCTGGTGGATGACGCCATCGTGGTGGTGGAAAACATTCACCGCCATTTCCGGCTGAACGGAGCCGGCGGTCAGAATGCCGTCCGGGCGGTGGATGAAGTGGGCAACCCGACCATCCTCGCCACTTTCACGGTAATTGCCGCCCTGCTGCCGATGGCCTTTGTGTCCGGGCTGATGGGTCCGTACATGCGGCCGATCCCGGTCGGGGCGTCGGCCGCCATGCTATTCTCGCTGCTGGTGGCATTTATTGCCAGCCCCTGGCTGGCCATCCGATTGCTGGCCAAAGCCGGACCGGGACGGGGGCAGGGGGAACCGCCGTCCGGTCAGCCGCCTGAACCGGGCTGGGCAATTCTCTACCAGCGGCTGATTGCCGGCCTCCTTGCCAATCGGCGCCGACGCCGTCAGGTACTGGCAGCTGTGGCCGGACTGCTGCTGGCGGTCTGTGCTATGGTCCCGCTAAAGCTGATCATGGTCAAAATGCTGCCGTTCGACAATAAAAGCGAGTTCCAGGTCATAATTGACATGCCGACCGGCACCGGTCTGGAAACCACGGCCGCCCTGGCCGGGGAACTGGCCGGCTACCTTGCCCGGGTGCCTGAGGTCAGTGACTATCAGATTTACGTCGGCAGCTCGGCTCCCTATAACTTTAACGGCCTGGTCCGCCACTATTTCCTGCGCGACCGTCCGTGGCAGGCCGATATTCAGGTCAACCTCGTCCCGCGGGGGGAACGGAGCCGCTCCAGCCACGAGATTGCAACGGCGGTGCGGGAACCCTTGCAGCAGATTGCTGGGCCCTACCAGGGCAGGGTTAAAATTGCTGAGGTTCCGCCCGGCCCGCCGGTTTTGTCCACCCTGGTGGCGGAAATTTACGGCCCGGATCAGGAGCGGCGCCGGCAGCTGGCGGCAAGGGTGCGCGACATATTTTCCACCACCGGCGGAGTGGTGGATGTCGACTGGTATGTCGAGGACGAACGGCCGCAGCTCCTTCTGGCGGTCGATCAGCTCAAGGCGGCGCAAAACGGGGTGACAGTGGCAGCAGTTGCCCGGGCGGTTGACATGGCTCTGACCGGGGAAAGGGTCGGACTGGTCCACCTTGACCACGAACGGGAGCCGGTGTACATAAACCTGCGTCTGCCTTACCGGGAACGCAGTCGGTTTGTTGCCGGCCTGCAGCAGATGACCCTGAGCGGAGAGGAGGGACAGAGGGTGCCGCTGGCCGAACTGGTCAGGGTGAGCGAAGGTAGCGAGGCCAGGACAATTTACCATAAGAATCTGCGCCCGGTGACATATGTGACCGGCGATATGGCCGGCCGGGCTGAGAGCCCGGTGTACGGAATTCTGGCTATGAGGCCGGCGGTGGCTGGCATAAAAACTCCGTCCGGGCAGGAACTGGCCCAGTATTTTGCCGTCCAGCCCCCGTCGGACAGTCAGTACGCGATGAAGTGGGACGGGGAGTGGCACGTTACCTACGAGGTATTCCGCGACATGGGGATATCTTTTGCCGTGGTCCTGGTTCTGATCTACCTGCTGGTGCTGGCTTGGTTTGGTGACTTTGTCACTCCGCTGCTGATTATGGTCCCCATTCCCCTGACCCTGATCGGAATTTTGCCGGGGCACTGGTTGTTCGGGGCGTTTTTTACCGCCACATCGATGATTGGCTTCATCGCCCTGTCGGGAATCATCGTCCGGAACTCCATTCTCCTGGTGGATTTCGCTGAGAGCGAACGGCAGGCCGGCAGCAGTTATGACCAGGCCCTGATCCGGGCCGGGGCAGTGCGGATGCGGCCGATTCTGCTGACAGCGGCCGCGGTGGTGGTGGGATCGCTGGTAATGCTGTTCGATCCGATTTTCCAGGGGCTGGCGATTGCGATGATGTTCGGGGCGGTAGTGGCCACTCTTCTCACCTTGCTGGTGATTCCTTTGCTGTGCTGGGAGTTTGGGCAAGGCAGGAATTTTTCCCAGCGGGGAGAAACAGATCACCGGCGGCGGCCGGAACCGGCCTGATCGCCAAATGCAAAAAAAGGGGGGAAGCAAATGAGTGTGACCGTGATTTCAAGTGCCGAGGAGCTGGATGGTCTGGTAGCCAACGAACCCAAGCTGCTGGTTGACTTTTTTGCCACCTGGTGCGGACCGTGTAAGGCCCAGGAGCCAGAATTGGAGGCGTTTGCCGGCAAATGGGACGGCAAGGTGGTAAAAGTGGACATCGACAACCAGCGGGAGCTGGCCAGACAGCACAGGGTGCGCAGTGTGCCAACCCTGATCTATTTTGCCGGCGGCAGCGAGGAAAAACGGATGGTCGGCCTGCAGACCGCCGATGATCTGGCCAGGCAGCTCGGCTGACCGGGTGATAGGAGGGCAATTATGGAGCTCAAAGGGTCACAGACCGAAAAAAATCTCTGGGCGGCATTTGCCGGCGAGTCGCAGGCTCGCAACAAGTACAGCTATTACGCCAGTCAGGCCCAAAAGGAGGGCTACGAGCAGATTGCCGCGCTGTTCCAGAACACGGCCGACAACGAAAAAGAGCACGCCAAGATGTGGTTTAAGTTGCTGCACGGCGGCAGCATCGGCAAAACCGTCGATAATCTGGTTGACGCTGCTGCCGGCGAGCACTACGAATGGACAGATATGTACAAGGGGTTTGCCGAAACCGCCCGGCAGGAGGGGTTTGGCGAAATCGCCGCCCTATTCGAACTGGTGGCCAAAATTGAGAAAGAGCACGAGCAACGCTATCTGGCGCTGCTGGAGAATATCAGGAACGGTACGGTGTTTGCCAAGCCGGACAAGGTGGTCTGGGAGTGCCGGAACTGCGGGTATTTGCACGAGGGGGAAAAAGCCCTGTCGGTGTGCCCGTTTTGCAAGCATCCGGAGGCATTTTTCGAGGTCCGCTGCCAGAATTACTGACGGGAAAGGACAACAAAACAAAAAAAGAGGCTGCAGCCTCTTTTTTGTTTTGTTTATTTGCCGTCTGTCAGCCGACGGGGAGGATAGCGGAAAAAAGGGAAAGGGCCGCTGCCCTGTCGGCGAGGGTAGCGGCCCCATAACAAAGAAGGAGGGGTATCAGGCGGCACCGGCCTGGGCTGCCTGCTGCTTTCGGGAACTGACTTCCTGTTCCCAGTCGGCAAAACCCTTCTGGACCAGTGCGTAGGTTTGCTTGCTTATGTCGAGCATTTTGTCGGCCCCGCCGAACAACTTGGCTACCTGGTTGTAACCGTCCTCAAACCCTTTCTTCAGCAGGGCAATTTTCTCGGGGTCATCGCCACCCAGGGCTTTGGCGAAATCAAGCAGCCGGCCGGCGGTGGACTCTGCGCTCCAGTACCCGCCGGGGGCAATATCGGCCGCTGCCTGCTGGCGGACCGACTCGGGGACGCTGAGGGTGGCCCGGTTTTTGATCAGGGCTGACATTATGTCATCAGCACTGCTGACTGACGGGTCGATCCCCAGCAATCCGGCCACCGTGTTCATGACGCCCAGGTAACGGCTGAAGGCATCTTCCTTCAAGGACTGGGCGGCTGCCGGCAGAGACGGGCCAGTGCCGGCAGCGGTGCCGGCATCAGGCTGGCTGAGTAGGCTGAGGGTTTGTTGGCCGTTGGCAAAGGCGCTGGCGTAGCGAAGAAACCCGTACTGGGAGGGGTTACCGGTTTTGTCGGGCGCCGGCTGCATCCCGCTCAACTCCAGCCGGTAGGCTTCGGTCAGGACGGAGGCCGCGTTGCCGGTGTCCGCTGGCTTAACGGCAGCGCCGGCTGGCAAAAGCAACTGCAAACTTGACGGGCTGTAGCCGTTTACAGCATTGACTGCCATGGTTTCATCCTCCTGATGAAAAATGCCGCCCGCGGCGGAACTATAATCCAGTAATGAAAGTATAAAACTGCCGGCGCCAAATGTCAACTGAAAACAAGCTTTTAACACCGGTTGGCGGCGACCGGGGAAACGGCCGGGCAGAGCTTCAGGTTAGCCGCCGTAACAGACGATCGCGAATTTTGTCCCAGACGGTGGCCGGCACCAGGGGAAGAAACCGCTGGCGGTCATGCCGGTCGAGGGCGCGGTGCAGTCGGCTGGTAAGCAGGGCGATAATCACCATCCAGAAAAACTTTTTTAGCATGCGATACCAAAGCCTTTCTTCCAGTATATTGCAGGTCTGAGCCGTTTAGCCGGTCGGCGACCTGCCCCGTAGTGTTCGCCGGCCGGCCGGGAATTCCTGCCGGAGGGCAGGAGACGGGAAGGGAGTGTAGGTTCAGACGGCGGAGAAAAACCGAGTAAAACCGAGATATAAATAGCCCCCACCCTTATTCGCACACCATAGTCCCGAGTGGGACAAAATAAGACCAATAACGACCCTTGCCCCGCCGGCCGCCCGGCAGTATAATTCGGATACAGCAAAAATGTCCCGCAAGGGACGTTGCTGTAGAGGGAGGTGGAGCAAATGTTGTGCTACTACGATCGGAAGATGCTGGAAATGATCTTCAATCTGGCGGACTGACGGGAGTTTCTCGATCGGACCGCATTTGGCCGGTGTCTCAAGTGAGAGGAGGTGGTTCAAATGTTGTTTGCCGGTCTGAGCAAGCAGACACTTGATGCCATCCTGCGCACCTATAAACTATAGATGCAACGGGAGATCAGCAAGAAAGGAGGTTTGGTCATGTTGTTCATACCCTATAGTCTTGATACCCTGCGCATGGTTATCAACCGGCAGTAACCGGATTAGACAGCTGTTGCGGCTGAGATAAGGCCGCCCGGTCCCGTGAGGGGCCGGGCGGCTTCTTTTTGCCGGGACGGGGAAATTTAGGCAGGGTAAGCAGGATAACAATGTCGAACAGCGAAACCTAATCCTGGCGGCCGGGGCTGTGATGCCGTTTCCGGGCAGGCGCGGGTAATCGACCGGTGCTTCTATTTTAGTAATGACTGGGGGGCAATGTTGTGGTAAAGTGGCGGGACAGTTTTTCGGTTGGTATAGCTGAGGTCGATCGGGAACACATGGAATTAATCAATATTTTCAATGAAATTCACCAGCTCAAGCAGGATAGGCTGCGATTGGACAAATTTGACGGAATTATTGAAATTCTCGGCCGCCTGTCCGACTACACCGTCAGGCATTTCGAGACAGAGGAAACGATTATGCAGCGGTACAATTACCCTGAATACGCACAGCACAAAAAAGAGCACGAGGATTTCATGGCCCAGGTCAACAATATTGACGTCAGCCAGATCGATTTTGAACAGGACAGCTATTTGCGGGGAATCATGGATTACGTTGGCAACTGGCTGTGCGACCACATACTTGATTCCGACCGGCGGATGGGTGACTATGTGTGTGCGGTCAAATAACTGCCGGCAACCGGCGGCTGGCTGCGATCGGTTAATTCCGGTCTGACCGGCCGGGCGGCTGGCATTGGCAGGCTGTCGGCGGAGAGGAGGGGGCAGTGAACAGGAAAGCGCTGGGATACGGTGCCGTGCTCCTGGCGGCTGTGCTGTTTGGCATTGGTGGCTCGGTGTTCAAATATGTCGTGCTGTGCGGTGTGCCGGCGGTATTTCTGATCAAGGTCCGGCTGGGCGGGACAGCGCTGGCGCTGCTGGTCGGGCTGATGCTGTTCCGGCGGCAGTGGCTGCGGGTGTCGCGGCAGGATATCGGGCAGATGGTGGCGCTGGGGGTGTTTGGTTTTACCGCCTTCATGGGCAGTGCGATGATGGCGGTGAGTATGATTACGGTCGGACTGGCGGTGTTTCTCCAGTTTCTGGCTCCGGCACTTGTGGCTGCCTACCAGCGGTTTTTCTGTCATCAGCCCCTGCCGCGGGCGACGGTTTTGGCCATGTGGCTATCGTTGCTGGGAGGAGGCCTGATGGTGGGCGGCCTGGACGAACTGGAGGCCAACGAGCTGGGGGTGGCACTGGCACTGGCCAGCGCCCTGTTTTACGCTTTCAATACAGTCAAGGCCAAACAGCTGAGTGCGAGTTACCCGCCGGTGACCATCCTTTTCTACGGCATGGCAGTGGCAGCGGTGATCTGGCTGGCCGTCCCGGCCGGGGTACCGTGGGACGGGGTGTGGTCCGCCCCGCCGTGGATGTACGCTTACGTGGCGTTTGGCTACACGTTGCTGCCGTATGCCCTGTTGTACGCCGGAATTTATTTTCTGCCGCCGGTCAACGTGGGGATAACCGCAGCCAGTGAGCCGATTATCGCTGGTATTGTCGCTTTCTTCACCATCGGCGAGGTGTTGAGCGTCTGGCAGATCCTCGGCGGGGCGATGGTGGTGGCGGCGGTGGTGTTGCTGCAGCTGACCGATGCCCGGCGGCCGACGCCGCCGGGCAGGCGGCGGGAGCGTAATGATACGGCAGGCGACGGTTGCTGTGCGGGCGGCCGGCGGGCCGACCGCGACCGTGCCACCATTAAGGGCGGCGGTAGGGAATGGTGTGGATATGGCTGAAAAAAGACTGGTTGGATACGGGGCGGTATGCCTGTCGGCCCTGATGTACGGGCTGGGGGGGACAGTCCTTAAGACACTGACAAACAGCGGCGTGCCGCCGCTGTTTTTGATTAAACTGCGCCTTCTGGGTACGGTGATGGTATTGCTGGTGGTGCTGTGGTGGTGGCGGCCTGGCTGGCTTGGGATCCATCGCCGGGATTTTTGGCGGTTTATCAGGCTGGGAGTGTTTGGGTTTGCCGCGTTCATGGCTTCAGCTATGACCGCTGTCAGCCTAGCCGGGGTGGGAATGGCGGTATTTCTGCAATTTCTGGCCCCGGCCATGGTGGCGGTCTATCAGCGGTTCTTCTGCCGCCAGCCCTTGCCGGGGGCGGTCACGCTGGCGATATTGCTGTCGATGGCCGGCGGGTTCCTGATGGTGGCCGGCCAGCACCGGTTGTCGGATAACCTGGCCGGCGTCGGGCTGGCTTTGCTCAGCGCCCTGTGCTACGCCTACAATACCGTGCAGGCCAAACGGCTGAGTGCCGTCTACAGTCCGGTTACCGTCCTGTTTTACGGTATGCTGGTGGCGATGGTGATCTGGCTGGCCGTTCCGGTGGATTTTTCCTGGCAGGTGGTGGCCCGGCTGCCGGTCTGGATGTACGCCTATATGATAGTTTGCTACACCTTGTTGCCGTATGCCCTGTTTTACGTGGGAATACGCCATTTACCGCCGGTCAATGCCGGAATAACTGCGGCCAGCGAACCGGTCATTGCCGCCGTCGTGGCGTTTTTCGCCCTTGGTGAACAGATGGGCGGCTGGCAGATGTTGGGCGGCAGTCTGGTTCTGGCGGCGGTGGTGGTGTTGCAGCTGCAGCCGGCCGAACCCGGGCCCGGCCCGGTGGCCGCGGTGGCAGGAAACCGGGCGGGGACGCCGAACTAGCCGCACGGGGCAGTGGCCGGAAGGGAAAGAATGGGGTTGGACTGAAAGTGGCAATTGTGAAATGGGCAAATCACCCGCTGATAAGGCACGGTGATTTTCGCAGTTTTTACCTGGGCAACGTTTTGATGAACACAGCCAGCCGGTCTCTGGCCATGATTTTCGCCTGGTGGCTGATTAGCAGCGGCGGCAGTGATAATGGCACTGAACTGGCGGTGCTGATGATGATGCAGACTTTTCCCCTTCTGGTGATCAGCCCGTTCATCGGCCCGTTTATCGACCGCCACGACAAGAAAAAATGCATGCTGGCGGGGGCGGCGGTTCAGACCCTGTTTCTTGCGATTACCTGCTACCTGTTTGTCAGTGATGATCTGTCCTACTGGGGGCTGTGTCTGCTGTTTTTCGCAATTAGCGCGTTCATTCCCCTGGTGGACAGCTCGGCCAGTTCGGCGGTGGAACAGCTGGTGCCGGAGGAGAGTCTGGCGTCGGCGTCGTCGCTGCAGGCATCGGTGTTGGAGTTTGGCAACATCATTGCCGCGCTGGTCAGCACCAGTCTGATGGCGGCGGCCGGGCTGAAGGTGGCCCTGGTGTCGGTGCTGGGGGTGTACGGGGCGGGCATGGCCTTCATTGCCGCGATCGGCCGGCCGCTGAAACCGGTGGCAGTGCCGGCTGCCGCGGCCGGACAGCCGCAGTCCTACTGGCAGTCTCTGCGGGAGGGTTTTGACTATATCCGCCACACGGCGGGAATGCCGTGGCTGGCACTGGTTTACTTTGTGTTTCTGTTCTTCCTGCAGCAGTATTTTATTATAGTTCCGCTGATCGTCCGGGAAATTTTGAACGCCGGGGTGGGCTGGGTCGGAGTGCTGGAAACTTCGTTTTCGCTAGCGGTGATGGGGGTTGCCTTCACTTTGAGCATGCGCAGCCGTTACCGGCGGATCTACCATTGGTACGGCTGGGGGGTGCTGGCCACCGGCCTGACCATGCTGGCCACGGTGGCGATCGACAGCGGCTGGCTGATGGCAGCTGATTTCGTGCTGTTCGGCGCGGCCTACGCCCTGGTCTGGGCACTGTCGTCGGTTATTTTCCAGCACGTGGTGCCGGAGGAACTGAAGGGCCGGTTTTTCAGCGTGCTGGGGACAATGGCCGGGGCGGTGGTGCCGCTGTCGTACATTGCCGCCGGCGGTATAACCGAAGTATGGGGAATTCATTCCACCCTGCTTATCAACGGAGCCGGTCTGACTGCGCTGGCCCTGCTGGTAGCACTGATACCGCGGGTGATTGAAAATATCGACTGAGTGAAGCAGTCTTTCTGTGAAAAACCGTTTGGAACTGGAGGAAAAACGATGCGGCAGGCGAGAAAATCCCGACAGCAGGCAAAACGCCGGGTAGCAGAAAATTTTTGGCAAAATCAGCTGGCCAGGCAGGCGGTGGTAAATATCTGTGCCGACTATCCCCGTTCAGAGGGGGGCGGTCAGTGGCAGATTTTCAGTCCGGACTGGCCCGGACAGTTTAGGCAGCTGGTGGAGGATGCCGTCCGCCGGCTGGGCTGCCAGCCGGCGGATGTGGTGCTGGCTGCCCTGACCATTGTGCTGCGCCGGTACAGCGCCCAGGAGGATCTGACGGTCGGCTGGCATCAGTTGCCTCTGACCGTCTGTCTGGACGGCAAGCAGCCGGTTGACCGGCTGGTGGCGGCAGTGGCGGAACAGCGCCGGCAAATGGATGGTTATGCGGCGGATGCCCCGTCCGGGTCCGGACGGCTGGTAACCGGAGTGACAGAAGTCGGCCGGTGTGACGACAGCCCGGTGGAAATCGAGCTTGTGGCGGAGAGGGATGATTTCGCCGGATACTGGCGTTATCGCAGCGACCTGTTCCGGCCGGACACAATCCGGCGCTGGCACGGACATTTTTGCCGCGTTGTCGGGACTCTGGCCGCCGGGCAGCCGGAACTGGCCGGCGAGGTGGAGATAACGACTGAGGACGAGCGACACGAGGTTGCCGAGCTGTTTAACGCCACCGCCCTGGCGGTGGACGAGGGGGCGACGGTGGTCAGTCTGTTCCTCGACCGGGTCAAGGCTGATCCGGACAGGATTGCCCTGGTATCCGGCCCGCAGCGCTATAGCTACCGGCAGCTGGCCGGCGAGGTGGAGCGGCTGGCCGGCTGGCTGGCCGATCAGGGCCTGACCCGGGAGCAGCCGGTGGCGGTGATGGTCGAGCGGTCGGCCGAGGTGGTGATCGCGGCGCTGGCGGTAATGTGGGCCGGCGGGGTATATGTGCCGGTTGACCCGACCTATCCGCCGGCCCGCATACAGCACATCCTGACCGACAGTCAGACCAGGATTATTTTGACCCAGACCGGCCTCAAGGACCGGATCGGCGGATTTGACGGGATGATTGCCGATCTGGCCGGGATCCGGCAGTGGGCGGACGGTGACCGGCCAGTACCGGTGCGAAGCCGGCCGGAAGGCCTGGCGTACATAATCTACACCTCCGGTTCGACCGGCAAACCCAAAGGGGTGATGATCGAACACCGCAACCTGGTGAACTACAGTTTCTGGATGCGCGACTACCTGCAGCTGACCGCCGACGACAAAACCACGGCCTATGCCAGCTTTGGGTTTGACGCGTCGATCGGCGAACTGTTCCCGATTCTGACTGTGGGAGGGGAACTGCACATCCTGTCTCTTATACACATCTGACGCTGCCGACGAGCG
>JAOAFP010000047.1 GCA_026416215.1 Negativicutes bacterium
GCCCGTACAGGGCTACTACGATGATCGCCCTGGTCCGGCCAGTAATGGCCTGTTCCACCGCTGCCGGGTCAATGGTAAAAGTATGCCGGTCAACGTCGGCAAACACCGGCCTGGCCCGGCAGTGCAGGACCGCCAGCGAGGTGGAAGCCATAGTCAGCGGCGGCACTATAACCTCATCCCCCTCCCCTGTCCCAACCGCTGCCAGACAGGAGTGGAGGGTGGACGTCCCGCTGTTGTGGGTAATGGCAAATTTCACCCCGTAGCGCTGGCAGACCGCCTGCTCCAGCCGCCGCATAAACTTTCCCCCGCTTGACGCCCGGTACTGACCGTCCAGAACCTCGGCCACGTACTGGCGTTCCCGGTCACCCACCCGTTCGATGTCTTTCACGCCATTTCTCATCCTCTTCCAGCGATTTACGGTAGCCCCGGTTTGGCTCGACGCCGGCGTTGAGAGCGGCTACCTCCGGATTGTCGGTTAAGAACCGGTGAATGGCGGCGATATCGTACAGGCACCCCCACCGGCGGTGCAGGTGTCGGTCGATCTCGGCCACCAGCTGCCAGTCAGCCTCCTCATCCAGTGTCAGCCGCCAGTTTCCGTACTGCCGGCGGTAATCAACGGTGGCCAGACGGAAGCGTTCCGGCTGCCGCCAGATAAACGGGGTGACGTGCTCGCGATCAGACGGCAACACCGCCTCGCGCCAAGCTTTGGCCAGCGCCGAAGCCCTTACCACTTCGCCGTTGACCCCGTCGGGCAACCCGGTCGACGCCAGCCAGTCGCAATGGCCCCGCCTGAACTCCTGCCACAAAAATCCGGTTATCTGGCTGTCGCGGAACGGATCGTCGGCCGTCACCCTGATCACGGCTTCCGTCCCGTACTGCTGCTGGCAACGGTAAAACCGGTCCAACACATCTGTCTCACTGCCGGCAAACACCTCTGCCCCGGCAGCGCGGGCACACCCGGCCAGCGGTCCGCCGGCATCAGTCTCAGGTATCGCCACCACCAGCCATTTCAGTCCGCTCACCATCCTCATCCGCTCAATAATCTGTTCGAGCACCGTCCGCCCGTTGGGCAGCCGGCGCAACACCTTGCCCGGCAACCGTTCGGACGACATGCGGGCCTGAATGATCACCATCCCGGTCACGGCTGCCCCTGTGCCCCTCTTACTAGTTTGAGCAGATGCTCAATACTGTCCACCGCGTACATGGTCAGGCTCAGCCGACTGAAACTGTCGCCCCGCCCCCCGTCCGGCAGCAGTTCAGCCGGCAGGGCCAGCATCGGTCTCAAATGACCGCCGGCCGGGCCGCTCTGCAGATCATCCCACATCGCCGTAAACGCCGCCGCCAGAACGGGGGTCTCACCGACCAGCAGCTGCTCCCTCAGCCGGCACCACTGTTGGTGGATAACCTGCAAGTACGCCGCCAGCTCGTCCTGCCGGGCCCTGATCCTGTCCTCCCCGCCCACCCGGTGCGCGGCCGGCAGGCCGGGCCGGGCCGGGGCCCGGGCCAGCAGCCGATCAAATTCCTGGCCGTCTATATCCTGATAGCCGGCAATTTTTGCCCCGCCGGGGCTTAAATTGTAAAAGCCGGTCCCCGGGCAAACCACAGGAAATTGTTCAAGCGCTCGCCTGATCGCCTCCCACACCCTGGTGGACCGGACCTTGTCCCCGGTTTGCCCGTCCAGCCACACCAGGTTGTCGTCGGCGCTCCCCTCGGCAACCTCCCACTGGCTGGCCAAAGCCCCGGCCGCGTGGTGACGCCGGCCGGCATAAGCCAGATCCTGCCCAAACAAAAAAACTGGCCGGCAGCCCAGAAATAAAGCCAGGCTGATCGCCGCCACCGATACGCTTACGCTGGCTTGCAACTCGGCTACGTCGGGATAAATGTCCCGCCAGGCTGTCCACCAGTCACCTTCCGGCGACCGGCCGAACAGGGAGACAAAGGCTAGCGGCCCGCGGTGGGACCTTATCACCGCCGGCGGCACCTGGGGGGTGGTTACCAGCAGCGACCGCGGCGACAAAACCGTTGTCAGCTCACCACTGTTACAGGGGAAGGGGTCAATGGCCAACGCTATGTCAGGGACAATACCGTGGGACTGGAGGGCGGGAACCCCGCTGCCGGCAGCGATAACCAGGGTCCTGCCGGTCTGTTTCTTCAGCCAGCTGACGCTGACATCAAGCGACGGACCGGACGACACGCAGGCCGCCGCCACCCCCCGCCAGCTGGCAATCAGCGGCCGCCAGCTTAACCCACTGGGCAGGCAATGGATATTTTGCCAGAAATTATCGGTGAGCAGCCGTCTTACTGCAATCCGGTAGGTGTAATCGCGGGTGTAGGTGTACCCGGCCGCCTGCCGTACGGCAAACTCCCAGCCGGCGTAAAAATTGCCCAGCGGTTCGACAATCGGCCAATACCTCAACACCACCCATCTTCTGCCGGTCCGATCGAGATATTGTTTCATCCCGTCAGCCGTTCCCTGCCAAACCGTCACCCGCTGGTCTTCCGTCCAGCGGAGAAGCGGGTGCCCTCCCCCAGTGGTCAGTGCCGGCATCCCCGGCGGATCAACCACCAGCACCCGGGCCGATGGTGGCAGATATCGCAGCAGGCCGGCGATATGCCAGCCCCAGCCCCCGCCGAACACCACCACCGCCTCGCCGGATAGGCAGTGCCGGTGGACCTGGGCCCAACGCTGCCCGTCGCCGCTGTCACGTTGATCGCCAAAATACACTGGCCGGCCGTCAATGACCAGCCGGGGGAAGGGCTCACCGCCCCGGCTGTACTCGATCAAAGCTCCTCCCCGGCTGTCAGTATCTCCCTGATCTCCCTGACCAGTGCGTCGCGAACGGCAAAAAAATCATACCGCTCCTGCCCGTCAACCATACGACCCACAGCCGCCGCCAGCCGGCCGCCGTCGATGGCCGGATCGTGGAAAATATCGCCCAGCCGGCTGCAAATTTCGCCCAGATGGAGTCCGTTGATGGTGGCCGGCAGCCGGAACCAGCCCGCCTCGTAAGCGTCTATCAGCCTTATAATCTTCCTTCGCCTGACAGCAAGCTCATCGCTCACGCCGGCCACCGCCTGGGATCGATCAGTTGTTCGTCGGTCAGCGCCCACCGTTTCATTTCCGCCAGCCTCTCCTCTCCCCACTCGCATTCGTTAGCCGCCTGGACGGCGTCGGACAGTTCCTGCCGGCTGTTGATCCCAACCAGCACCACCGCCCGCCGGTCAACCGACAGACAGTAACGCAGCGCCCGGACCGGCAACTCCGACCAGCTGCACTGCCAGTCGTCCTTTACCATCAGCACCTGCTCCCTCAGCCGGGCCAGATCGTCAGGCAGGTCCGTCACCCGGACGGTCAGCGCCCCCTTGAGCAGCGCCGAGCGGATCATAACCGCCACCCCGCCGGCCGCCGCCCGCGGCAATACACCCTCCACCATCCTCTGGTCAAAAACGCTGACGGCCACCTGCAAACAGCCGATTACTGGACAACCGAGTGCGGCAAGGGCATTGTCCACCCCGTACACCGACGCTCCTGCCACCCGGATAAGCCCGGCCGCTTTCTGCCTGTCCAGCCACTCCGCCACCTCTCCCCGGGCCAGGAATTCGGCAGTGGCATTATGTATCTGCAACAGGTCGATGGTTTGCCTTTGCAGCCGCTTCAGACTACGGCCCAGCGACTGGGACAGCGCAGTTTGAAGTCTGCTCCCGCGCAGCGGATTCCCGTCTTCATCCACCGGGATATTTACTTTGGTGGCAATATAGCAGTCGCAGCCGGCCAGCCCCTCGCCCACCAGCTCTTCGCTGTCGCCGTAGGCCGGGGCGGTGTCAAACAGGTTTATCCCCTCGTCCAGGCAGCTCCGCAAAAGGTTTATGGCCTGACGTCGGCCGGGCGGCCGCTGGTCGCCCACCCCGTAAGCCATTCCCAGTCCCACCGTCCCAGCGGCAATTCGCCCCACCTGCCATTGTTCCTTAGTGAATCTTACCCTGTTGATCAATTGTCGATACCCGTTGTCGTCATTTTTAATCCGACAGTTACATATGACTAATATTTTAGACGCCAAAGACTTTTCCAACCGTCACCCTATCACAATACTTGTCAATAAAACACCATTAAAGCTACCAGTAATATCGTATTTTGGGACTGCACTGGCTGAAAGACTGCAAACCATCACTTAAAAGGGGGCCGGAAAATCCACCCCAGGGGCCATCATGATGCCTTTGTAAGTTACAAGCTACATAGGCAAGGTTTTATTCCGTCACCTAAATAGAAACGTTCAGAACAACGGTGGACGAGAAGCTTGCCGCGGTTTGCGCAAGGGGTCAAGATCAGTCTCTGAAACCTGCTAGATTGGAAAGTCACAAGTTCCCCAGCCGCCTCACCACCGCCGGCCAGTCAGCCACCACTGCCGTCACTGGAGTTCGCTGCCGTTTGTCCCGGCTGTAAGGGTAGTCGAGCAATACCGCCTCTGCCCCCAGCCGGCCGGCCAGTAGCCAGTCGCAGTCCTGGTCGCCGATGACCACTAACCGTTGTCGATCGGCCTGCCATTTGCCCAGTTTTCTTTCCAGTGCCCCGGTCTCCGGCTTGCGGCAGTCGCACCGCCGTCGCCAGCGTCCCGGCACCGCCAGCGGATGGTGCCAGCAGTACTGCTCAAATAAAAAGGCAACTCCCTGCTCAGCCAGTCTGCCGGCAATATGGCGCCGGACCGCCTGCAGGTCGGTCAGCCGGCACTTTCCCTTGGCGGCACTGGGCTGATTGCTGACCAACGCCAGTTGCCAGCCGGTTGCAGCCAGCTGCTTAAGCCCGGCCACCGCCCCGTCCCGGAACCGGACGTCGGCCACCGTCCGCGGCGACTCCCATTCGCCGCTGTCAGTACAATAGACCAGTTCGTTTACCACCCCGTCGCGATCAACCAGGATCAACGGTCGGCCACTGTCTGTTCCCATTTGCCCGCCTGTTCCCGCAGCAGGGGATGGCTGACCAGCAGGTGCCAGATCACCGCCTGCAGGCTTTCAGCCAGCGGGGTGACCAGATCGTCGGCCACAGTGGGAATCATCACGGCCACGTCGGCCTGCTGACCGGCGTAGCCGCCGTCGCGGCCGACGATCGCCAGCACCGCCGCCTGCTGCTGGCGGGCATAGTCCACCGCCGCAACCAGATTGGGGCTGATGTTGCGTTTGGCGTCGCCACCGCCCACCGACAACACCAGTATACCGTCCCCCATCCTTAACCGACTGACCTTCAGCCATTCGGCCAGTACCGTCGGCCAGCCCTCGTCGTTGGTGCGGGCGGTGAGCTCGCTGACATTGTCGGTGGGGGCATAGGCTTCAATTCCGCACAGCTTGCGAAAGTCGTTGACGGCATGGCTGGCATTGGCCGCACTCCCCCCAACTCCCAGCACAAACAGCCGGCCGCCGCTTTTTTTAATCGCCGCCAGGCTTTTCACCAGCTGGCCGACCGCCGCCTTGTCCAGCCCGGCCACCGCCTCCCGGCAGCTGGTCAGATAGTGATTGATGAAATCCACATTTTCACCCCCGAACGACGCCCGCCGTCACCGTCGGACAGCTGGGTTACCAACTGCCGCCCTTTACCAGCCGGCGGTTCCTTCGCTCACAGCTTCTCCGGACCGGACAGCCGGTGCCGCCGGCGCAAAAACCGCTGGCAGTCCCGACGCCCGGCCTGCGAACCGATTTCGTAAAACCGCCGCCGCACCTCGTAGCCGGCTAGTTGACCACATCCGGCCAGATTAGTCAGAATCTCGGCCAGATCGAAACTACGGCCGGGGTGGCCGGCTACCGCCGCCGCTGTCAGAATCAACAGTCCGTAGTCGATATATTCCATATCCCCGGCTCCAATCCTTTTATCGTAGCGGACAACCCAGCCGTCGGCGTATTGGGCATTGCCCGGTTGCCAGCGTCCCCGGTTGCGGATTACCGTCATCAGTCCAGGCGGGCGGCGGGCGGCAAAATGGTCAGCCACCGGCCTGAATTCAACCGGCAAATAGGAATCGCCGTACATAACAAAAAAAGCGTCACCCAGCAATGGCAGCGCTTTTTTTATTGCCCCGCCCGTCCCAGCCAGCGTCCGTCCGTCCCGGGAATAGCGGACCCTCAGCCCAAACCGCCGGCCGTTGCCGACGTGGGCTTCAATTTTTTCCCCCAGGTGGCCGGTACACACCACCACCTCTTTCAGCCCCTGTGCGGCCAGATAGTCCAGCTGCCAGTCGATAAACGGCCGGCCGGCCACCACGAGCAGCGACTTGGGGCAATCAACGGTTTCCGGGTGCATCCGCCGGGCCAGTCCACCAGCCAGAATAGCAATTTTCACCCGCGCAGCCCCCTTGTCCGCCAGATGTCTGCTGCCATACCATAGCTGCGCAGTCCGGCGTAAATCAGCATAAACAGCCCGGCCCAGACCAGCCGCCGGGCTATGGCCCACTTGAGACCGGCCAGCCCCTGACGCCAGGGATAAAGCCAGGAGAGCAGCCGGCGTTGCCACCGCCAGCTGGCGGCATTCAGCCGATAAAACTGGCCGTCGGCCCGGCCGTAGGCCAAAAACTTGTCCCGTATGTCAGCCCAGCTTTTACCTGGCTGATCGTATGCCACCACCGGCACCACCGCCAGCCGGTAGCCCAGTCTGGTCAGGCGCAGGCACAGCTCGGTGTCGTCGGCGGCTATGTTACTGTCGGCAAAATTGTGCCGACGGAGGAATGCGCTGTCAAACAGGCAAGGGGTGCCGATCACCTGCTTCTCCCCGCACTGCCGCTGAAACTGCCACCAGCCGTCCAACCCGCGATCCCATATTGTCCGCGGGCGGAAAACCCTGACCTGGCTGCTGATGCCGGCGTACTGGCGCCACTGGGCAGCCGCGGCCAGCATATCGGCCAGAAAATCACCCGGCAACAGAAAATCCGGCCCCAGCAACAGCACGTGGCTGCACTTGGCCTCCTTGACCGCCAGGCAGCGGGCGGCTGCCAGGCCCCGCCCGCCGTCGTCCAGCACCCGGTCGGCGTAGCGGCCGGCCACCGCCCGGCTGTCATCGGTCGAACAGCCATCCACCACGATCAGCTCAGCCGGCCCGGCCGCCCGGACGGCGGGCAGGCAGTGCTCCAGATCGCGGGCGTGGTTTTTCACGCACACCGCCACCGTCACGTCGTGATTCATATCAGGCGATGACTACCTTGGTCCCCTCAAAATCAAAGCCAAACCGCACCTCGCTCAAGCCGTGCCCGGACAAAGCCCGGCGCAGGCGCAGCTTGTCGCGGGTGCAAAACAGCAGAAACCCGCCGCCACCGGCTCCGATCAGCTTGCCGCCCAATGCCCCGTTGTTCATGGCCAGGCTGTAAATTTCATCGATGACCGGGTTGGTCATATGGCCTGAACGGCGCTTTTTGTGCTGCCAGTGCACATCCAGCAGCCGGCCGAACTGCTCGACGTCGCCGGCCTCAAGAGCCTGCCGGCATTCCTGCCCCAGCTGCTTGACAAAATGAAGGTTTTCTGTCATTTCCCGGTCGTCCTGCCGGCTTTTTGCGTCCTGCTCGGCGAGAACGCGGGCGGCCGGGCGGGTAAACCCAGTAAATACCAGCAGCAGGCTATCTTCAAGATCGTGTATGGTCCGGCCGTCGACCGCCAACGGCCAGTGTTCCACCTTGTCTTCACCGGAAAACCGGAAACAGGTCAGGCCGCCGATCGCAGCGATGTACTGATCCTGCCTGCCCACCGGTTCGCCCAGACGGTCAATTTCTATTTCGCAGGCATCTGCCGCCAACTGTTCGGCCGTCATCGTCCGCCGCTGCCAGGTGTATATAGCCTTGAGCAGGGCAGTGGTAAAACTGCCCGACGACCCCAGCCCGGTACCAGCCGGGATATCAGCCATGCTGGTTATTTCCAGGAATCTGATGTCAAGTCCGGTCAGCCGGGCGGCCTCGCGGATAATCGGGTGCCTGATCTCAGCGATCTCCCGTACCCGTTCATACTGCGAATACTTGATAATCAGGTCGTCGCTAAAGCTGCGGTGCAGAGTAATGTAAACATACTTGTCAATGGCCGCCGCCAGCAGGAAGCCGCCGTGCTTACGGTAATAAGATGGCAGATCGGTGCCGCCCCCGCCAAGCGATATGCGCAATGGGCTGCGTACGATGATCATTGCTGGTTTCTCCGGTAAATATGGTCGACCAGCTCCATCACCGCCCGCCCCTCATCGGGACCGGACAGCGGCGGACGGCCGGTCTGGATACAGTCGACAAAATGATCGATCTCGGCCTGCCACGACCGATCAGGCGGGGGGAACTCCCAGCTTAACGTGTCCGGCGGGCCCATTTCCGGGCGCATGCGGTACCAGGTCAGCCGCTCCGGGCCGTAGCTGCCGCCCAGTCCGTCAACCTGCAGCTTGCCGGTCCGACCGTATATTTCCAGGCTGAACAAATTTTTCCACTCGGTACAGCTGGCCTGGAGAAAGGCCACCCGCCGGTCGCGGTTGGCCAGCAGCATAAACGCGTTGTCCTCGGCCGCCGCCGGCCAGAAGTAGCTGGCGGTTACCCCCTCGATTACCGTGAGGTCGCCCAGCAGCCACCTGGCCAGGTCAATCAGGTGCACTCCCTGATCGATCAGTTCGCCGCCTCCCGACTGGTGAGGCTGGAACCGCCATTCGGTCTCGTACCCCGGCCGGCCGCCGTGCCCGTAACGACCGCGGACAAACATCAGATCTCCCACCGCTCCCCGTTCAACCATGATCCTGGCCCGGGCGATGGCCGGATGAAAGCGGAGATTATAACCAATTTTCACCACCCGCCGGTTCTGCCGGCCGGCCGCGGCCAGTTCGGCCAGCTGTCGCCCGCAGGTCCCGCCCGGCTTTTCGATCAGAACATGACAGCCGGCCCGGACCGCCGCCGTCCCAATCGCTGCCAGCTGATCGTTGGTAACCGCCACCACTACGGCCTGGGGCCGATGATCGTCCAGCATCTGCTGCCAGTCATGGTAGGGGGCGGCACTATACTTGCTGGCCAGATGATCAGCCCGTTCCTGCCGACAGTCAGCCACCGCTGCCAAATGATGATTTTTGACAATGGCTTCTGCCCGTTTTTCCCCAACCAGCCCGCAGCCGATAATCGCGAATTTCACGGCCTGTCCCCCATACCGCTGTCGCGGCCGGCCGGAACAACCCGCCGCAGAGTGAACAAATCGCCGGGCAAGGGACGGCTTTGGCCGGTTAACTGTCGCCAGTTGTCCCAAACGGCACTGATCAGCCGCCCGTTGATGTGGTCGCTGGCCGGCGAGGCTAGAAACGCGCAAAGCTCGGCAGCCTCAGTCAGTGATGCCCCGCCGCTTTGTTGCTGGGCTACCGCCCGTCGGTAATTTTCCTCCCCCACCGCCCCGGGACCGGCCGCCAGCACTTGGTCGAGCAGCCGGGTATTCAGTGCTCCGGGAGCCACCGCGTTAAATCTGACGTTGCTGCCGGCATACTCGACCGCCCAGGTTTCAGTCAGCCTCACCACCGCCGCTTTGCTGGCCGCATAGGGGCCAAAACCGGGGAAGGGCACAGCGGCGCCGCCTCCCGACAGGTTGACCACTCGGCCGCTGTCCGATCTGAGCAGATACGGCAGACACAGTTTGGTCATCCGCACCGTTCCCAGTAAATTCACCGCCAGGGCCTGGTGCCAGTCGTCGTCCGACAGCTGATCCAGCCGGCCGTACCCGCCGTGAACGCCGGCATTGTTGACCAAAATGTCGATTCGCTGCCATTTTTGCCCAACCGCCGCCACAAACTGCCGGCACGACTGGCTGTCCGCAACGTCCAGCCGAGCGACCAGCAGGCGGTCGCCATCCACTCCGTTCCGCAGCTCCTCGGCCGCCACCCGCAGCCGCTCCTCATCGCGGGCGCCAATCGCCACCCGCGCCCCCTTGGCCAGCAGGCAGCTGGCAACTGCCTGTCCCAGACCCCGACTGCCGCCGGTGACAATGGCCACCCGACCGGTAAAATCCATCCTCTTGTTATCACCGTCCATCTGTCAATAGCCACCGGTTGGCTGTCAGGTATTCCACCGTCCGTTCGATCGCCTGCCTTATAGTCAGCTGCGGCCGCCAGCCCAGACTCCTGATCCGTCTGCAGTCCAGCCAGATGAACGGGTTATCCCCCACCCAGCCCTGACGCCCGCCGCTGAAGTTGAACTGAGGGGTCAGCCCCAGTTGTTGGCAAATCCACCGGGCCGACTGCTCAACCGTGCAATACTCGTCGGTGCCGATATTAAAAACATTAAACCCGTCGCCCGCTCCGGCCATGG